>NZ_QAJD01000065.1:12204-21845 GCF_003061465.1 Aeromonas sp. HMWF017 | reverse complement strand
CATCAGGGTTGCGACCACCCCCGTCATCACATAACCCACCACGCCGGCTCCCCACAGGTCACCGCCATGGATCAGCAGCAGCGCCCACAGCATGCCGCTGGTGTTGCAGAAGATGGTCTGCAGCAGCGCCTTGTAGCCACCGCTTGACGCGAAATAGCTGGTGCAGCCGAGAAAGCCGACCCAGGAGATAAGGCCGAAAGCGACGGCAATCCAGCCCCAGACGGCGGAGAGAATTCCAGTGGTGATGGCGATGGCGATCAGTGGGCTCATGGGGGCGACTCTTTAGTTGGCTTCGCAAAATGGGCAGCCTACCCCCGGCAATCGGGGCGGCAAGCGGGGGCCGAATTGTGTGTGATCTTCATCACCCTTTTCAACTCGGGAATACGCTTGCGCTCGCGAAAAAAATTCATTGGTGACCGGCCTGACAGTCGGCCATAGTTGGAGGCCCTGTCCTGCTCATGGAGTGAGTCCGATGGCGCCAAATGTGATCGTTCCCCTGCTGGTGTTCGTAGTCCTGTTTCTGGTCGGCACCATGGCCAAGGCACTGCCCCTGCACCACATGATGTAAATTTGTGTGAAATAAAAATCTGCCGGGGCGGGTCTTATCCATACTGCCTCACTCAGCCCCGGGAGTTTTTCATGTTGATCAAGCGTCGTACCGCCCACCCCCTCACCGAACAGGATGTCACCCCGGAAGCCGTCTATCAGGACCGCCGCCTTATTCTCAAAGGGCTGGGTCTGGGCGCAGCCACCCTGGCGTTTCCCACTCAGGCCGGAGTGCTCGACCTGCTGCGTGGTAAAGAGGATGCTCCCCAGTTAGCCACCAAGCCGCTTAACAGCAAGCCTGCCGAGCGCCCGGCCAATCTGGTACTGACACCGGAAGAGAAGGCCACCAGTTACAACAACTTCTATGAGCTGGGCACCGACAAGTCCGACCCGGCTCGCAACGGCCATTACCTCAAGCCCGAACCCTGGACCCTCAAGGTGGAGGGGGAGGTGGCCAAGCCTTTTACCCTCGATGTGTGGGATCTCATCAACAAGAGCGAGCTGGAGGAGCGGATCTACCGGCTGCGCTGCGTCGAAGCCTGGTCCATGGTTCTGCCCTGGAATGGCATCTCGCTGGCGGAGATCATCCGCCGTGCCGAGCCCACCAGTCGTGCCAAGTTTGTCGCCTTCGAAACCCTGTTTGATCCGAAACAGCTGCCGGGTCAGGCCTCCAGTCTGGGGGGCGGCATCGAGTATCCCTATGTGGAGGGGTTGCGTATCGACGAGGCGATGCACCCTCTCTCTTTCTTTGCGATGGGGCTCTATGGCAAGACCCTGCCCGCCCAGAATGGCGCGCCGATCCGGCTGGTAGTGCCGTGGAAGTACGGCTTCAAGAGCATCAAGAGCATCGTCTCGATCCGGCTGGTGGAGGAGATGCCGCCGACCACCTGGAATCTGCTGGCTCCCAACGAATATGGCTTCTACGCCAACGTCAACCCGCAGGTGGATCACCCGCGCTGGAGTCAGGTAAGCGAGCGTTTCATCGGCGAGGGAGGAGTGTTTGGCGCCAAGCGTCAGCCGACCCTGATGTTCAACGGCTATGGTGACGAAGTCGCCTCGCTCTATCAGGGGATGGATCTGCGCCAATGGTACTGAGATTGAAACCGGCCCATATCAACGGCTTGCGGGCACTGGTGCATCTGGGCGCTCTCGGCTTCCTGCTCTGGCTGGGGTTTGCCATTCCGGCAGGTCTGCTGGGGGGCGATCCGGTGCCAGAGCTTATCCACTACCTCGGCAAGGGGGCGCTCAACCTGCTGCTGCTCACCCTGCTGGTATCGCCGCTGGCCAAGCGCTGGCGGCAGGGGCAGCTCATCAAGCTGCGCCGCCCCCTCGGGCTCTGGTGTTTTGCCTGGGCGCAGCTCCACTTCATGGCGTGGCTGGGGCTGGATCTGCAGTTTGACTGGGGGCTGATTGGCGGCGAGCTGGTCAAGCGCAGCTACATAGTGGTGGGGATGGTGGCATTGCTGCTGCTGGCCGCCCTCAGCATCACCTCGCTGCCCGCATTGCAGCGCCGCATGGGTGCCGCATGGCAGAAGCTGCACAACTGGGTCTATGCCATCGCCTTGCTGGTGCCGGTGCATTACTGGTGGTCGCTCAAGAGCGGTTGGGGGGAGCCCCTCATCTACCTGCTGCTGGCCTGCGCCCTGCTCTGGCCGAGGCGGGAGAAGCTGCTGCGCCCCATGCGGGGACGCTGGAATGCAAAAGAGGCCTAATCGGCCTCTTGTTGTTTGATCTCGCCAGTGTAGGCATCGACGATGAGATGCACCTTCTGATCCTGGCGATTGAGGGTTTTGACCTCGAATTTGTCCCCTTCCAGCTCCACTTCCCGAATGTCGTGATACCCTTGCGCCAGCAGGAGTTTGACCAGCCCGGCCATGTCGAGACGGCTCTGGGCCGCCCAGCTTGTGGCACTCAACAGGCAAAGGATCAGCAGGAAACTGCGCGGGATCATATTCATTCCGGATTCATGGCTGGCAGACTATAAACGCCATTATGTTAGGTTTTTGGAGATGAATCATCCATGAATAGAGCGCTCCCTCTGCTTGGGTTATTGCTGCCGTTGCTGGCACAGGCGGTCACGCCTGATGAAGCCATGCTGCAGCAAGCTGTCCATGAGGGACGGGTTCGGCCCTTCCATGAAATGATGGAGGTGGCGGCCAGATTGCCGGTGCGGGTGTTGCGGGTAGATCTGGGGGAAGAGGATGGTATCTGGCTCTATGAACTGCGAGTCATCGATCGGGAAAACAGCGTGATCAAGGTAGCCTATCGGGCCGACAACCTTGAGCTGGTGTGGGCCAAGGGCCACCATCTGGAGCGGCTGTTCGAACCGCCCAAGCCCCCGGTCGAGGATGATGAATAACCCCTGTGTGGAAGCCTGTTCATGCGAATTCTGATTGTTGAAGACGAAAAAATTCTGGCTGGCCAGCTGGCCGAACAGCTGCGCCTCTCCGGCTTTGTCACCGACCTCTGCCACGACGGCAACGAGGCCGGTTTCCTCGGTGAGACCGAACCCTACGACGCCATCATTCTCGACCTCGGCCTGCCGGGGCGCGATGGCCTGAGCGTGCTGAAAGAGTGGCGCAGCAAGGGAATCGATACCCCGGTGCTGGTACTGACCGCCCGTGGCCAGCTGCACGAGAAGATCGAAGGGCTCAACGCCGGTGCCGATGACTACCTCACCAAGCCGTTCCAGGTGGCCGAGCTGGTGGCGCGGGTCCATGCGCTGGTGCGCCGGGCGGCAGGCAATGCTAGCTCCATTCTGGAGATCGGCGGGGTGCGGCTCGACATGGCGGCATCGCAGGTGTGGTACGAAGGGACCCCCATCAAGCTGACTGCCCACGAGTTCCGGGTGCTGGGTTACCTGATGCAGCATCGGGGCAAGGTGGTGTCGCGCAGCGAGCTGATCGACCACATCTATGCTCAGGATTTCGACCGCGACTCCAACACGGTGGAGGTGTTCATCGGCCGGATCCGCAAGAAAACCAATCCAGACCTGATTGAAACAGTGCGCGGCCTCGGGTACCGGATCAACGAATGAGGCTGGTCAGAACCCTGCGGGGGCGACTGGTCGCCATCGCGCTGGTCTGGTGCGGGCTGTTTCTGTTCGCCACCGGTTTCAGTCTGCAGACCATGATGCGCAACTACTGGCAGGAGGCGGAGGCCGACGGCCTTCGCCTGCAGCTCTATGATCTGCTCTCCCGGCTGGAAGTGGCCAAAACCGGCCTGCCGGTGGTCACAGGCTCCCTCTCTGATCCCCGCTTCAATCAACCCTACTCCGGCTACTACTGGCAGCTGGAGCTGGGGCGCGATGTGGTGGGGCGCTCCCGCTCCCTGTGGGATACCAATCTGAAGAGCGACGGCCTCAAGTCGGCGTTTGGCGATCCTGACCTCTTCGTCGGCAAGGGGCCCAACAAGGAGCCGCTGCTGATCATGACCCGCACCGTGCTGCTGCCCGGTTCGGATCGGGTCTTCACTCTGGTGATGGCCAAGGACAGCAGCGCCCTGACCCAGACCCTCAACAAGACCCGCATCAGCCTGTTCCTCGGTCTCGGCTTTGCCGCCGCCGGTCTGGTGCTCGGCTTCATGTTCCAGATCGTCTACGGCTTGCGGCCGCTGCACCTGCTGCGCCGCGAATTGGGGCGGGTTCACGAGGGTCATCAGGAGGGGTTCCGGCTGCGCTATCCGCTGGAGATCCAGCCGCTGGTGGAGGATATCAACCGGCTGCTGCACCACTACGGCGAGCTGCTGCAGCGGGCGCGATCCCACACCGGCAATCTGGCCCACGCTCTCAAGACGCCGCTCAGCATCATGCGCAATCAGGTGGCTCAATTGCCGCCGGAGGATCAGGCCGCCATCGGCGAGCAGCTCGACCAGATCCAGCGCCATATCGATTACCACCTCGGCAAGGCGCGGGTGACCGGCGCAGCCAAGATCCTCGGGGTCTCGACTCCGGTGCGGGCGCGGGTGGAGTATATCTGCCGCGCCTTCTCCCGCCTCTATCCGGGCAAGACGGTGGATCTGCAAGTGCCCGCCAATCTGGCGGTCGGGGTGGAGGAGCAGGATTTCGACGAGATGGTGGGCAATTTGCTGGAGAACGCCTTCAAGTGGTCAGCCAGCGAGCTGCGCATCTCCAGCGCCGAGCTGGGTGGCTGGATCACCTTGCGTATCGAGGATGACGGCCCCGGCATGAGCGAAGATCAGATCGCCAAGGCGGTGCTGCGCGGGGTGCGGCTCGACGAGAAGGTGCCGGGCTCGGGCCTGGGTCTCAACATCGTCTCCGATCTGGCGGAAGCCTATCGGGGCAGTTTCATCATGGGCCGCGCCGAACTGGGCGGTCTGGCCGCCTCCCTCTCGTTGCCCAAGGTGGCAAGAGTCGAGAGCTAGGCATAACATATGGCATTTGTTTTAGCCTGAGGAAGAGAAGCATGACCGACGATCCGTGGGCACTGTGTCACCTTGACGATTCGTTTGATGCCTCTGTGCTGGGGGTCAAGGGCGCCCAGATCCAGTGGTTTGAAGACAGGGATGGCCTGATCGCGTTCCTTCTGGAAGATTTTGTCGACTTGCTGGCCGATGTGGGCGAGCTGGACGAGGAGCAGACCGAGCAGGCGCGCGAGCGCTTCACCCTGCTGGTGGAGCAGAGCTTCGACGATCGCACCCTGATGGATGCCATCAACGATCTCGCCTCCGGCCTGCGTCGTATCGCCTGGCTGGGGCCGCTCTCGGAGCTGGCCGAGATCAGCGACGAGTTCGCCTCCGGCCTGCGCCGCTACTTCTGGAGCCAGTACGATGGGGATGAAGATGACCCGGACGCCTGGGTGCCGGAAGAGCTCTGGCCGCAGCTGGTGGAGTGTGCGCAGGAGTATATGGAAGAGGGTGATTTTTAACTCCCTCCCGACCATGTCTGCTCTGTGGCAGACAGATAAAGAAACGGCGCCTTGATGGCGCCGTTTTGCTTGGGTTGAAAGAGCCGTTAACCGTTGGCCGGTACCGCGTGGGCGGTGTTGGCCAGCACGGGGCCGGTGTACTTCTCGATCTGCAGCTGGGCCATGTGGCCGCAGTTGCCCTGCGCCAGTCTGGATGAGCCTTCGTCGAAGGTGAGGCAGTTGACGTTGCCGTTCTTGCAGATGCTGCCCGCTTCGCCCGGTTTGGCCGGGTCGAACCAGGCCCCTTCGCAGATCCGCACCACCCCCTGACGCACATCTTCAGAGAGCAGGGCACCCACCAGAATCTGGCCGCGCTCGTTGAAGGCGCGCACCAGATCCCCCTGGGCGATGCCACGGGCCTTGGCGTCGGTTGGATGGATCATGATCGCTTCGCGGTCGGCGATGGCGAACTTGTCCCGCAGCGGGGTGTTGTCGAGCTGGGAGTGCAGCCGCTGGGTCGGGTGGGAGGTGTTGAGCGACAGCGGATAGTGCGCCGCCACCTCGCTCTTCACCCACTCCTTGGGCTCATACCACTTGGGATGGCCGGCGCAGTCGGCATAACCCATCCCCGCCACCGTGTTGGAGAAGATCTCGATCTTGCCGGACGGGGTGCCGAGCGGGTTGAGCAGCGGGTTCTCGCGAAAATCGGCGTGACGGATCCACTGGCGGTTGGCCTCGGGGATCGGGAAGCGGATGTAGTTGTTGGACTCCCAGAACATGTTGAACGGCGGCAACGCCACCCTGGCACCACGGGCTTGCGCCGCCATGCCGTCGTACATCTGCTTGAGCCACAGCATCTCGTCCTTGCCTTCGGTGTACTGCTCCTGCACGCCCAGCTTGGCAGCGATGGCGCTGAAGATATCGAAGTCGTTGCGGGCTTCAAACTGCGGCGGCACGCACTGGTGCATCGGGAAGACATAACGCTGGGAGTAGTCGCCGCCCATCTCCAGATCGTTGCGCTCGTAGCTGGTGGTGACCGGCAGCACGATATCGGCGTGTTTGGCGGTGGCCGTCCAGTAGGGCTCGTGCACGATCACGGTCTGCGGCTTGCGCCACGCCTGCAGCAGGTTGTTGGTGTCCTGATGGTGGTGGAAGGGGTTGCCGCCTGCCACGTAGACCAGTTTGATGTCCGGATAGGTCACCTTGCGGCCGTTGAAGTCGATGGTCTTGCCCGGGTTGGCGAGACAGTCGGCGATGCGGGCCACCGGGATCGGGGCCGGGCTGTTCTTCGGTGCGTTGCCGGCGGAGATGCCCGCCAGAATGCCGCCCTTGGCGGTGGGGCTGCCACCGGAGGAGTAGTGGTAGCTGAAGCCGTAGCCGCCGCCCGGCAGGCCGATCTGGCCCAGCATGGAGGCCAGAGTGACCAGCATCCAGTTGGGCTGTTCGCCATGCTGCTGACGCTGCATGCCCCAACCGGCCATGATCATGGTGCGCTTGGCGGCCATGTCGAGGGCCAGCTGGCGAATAACCTTGGCATCGACGCCGCAGACAGTGCTCGCCCACTCGGCGCTCTTCGGCTGACCGTCATCCTTGCCGAGCAGGTAGGCGAGGAACTTGTCGAAGCCGACGGTGTAGCGATCGAGGAAGGCCTGATCGTGCTTCTGCTCGCTGTAGAGGGTGTGAGCCACCCCCAGCATCATGGCCACGTCGGTATAGGCGTTCGGGGCAATCCACTCTGCGCCGACCAGCTTGGCGGTCTCGTTGTAGACCGGGTCGATGCTGATGATGCGGGTGCCTTTCTCTTTCAGCGCCTTGAAGCCCGCCTGACCTTCATGGTCCGGCATGTTCCAGCTGTTCTTCAGGGTGACCTGGGCGTTGACCCCCCACAGCACCACCAGTTCGGCGTTCTCCACCACGTTGGGCCAGGCGGTCTGCTGCTCGTACACTTCGATGGAGCCCATCACGTGGGACATGATCACCTGAGCCGCGCCGGTGGAGTAGTCACCGGCATAACCGGTGAAACCGCCGGAGAGGTTCATCAGGCGGTGCAGCAGGGTGCGGCTGTTGTGGAACATGCCGACGCTTTTCCAGCCATAGGAACCGGCGTGGATCGCCTGCGGGCCGAAGTCACTCTGCACGCGCTGGATTTCACCGGCCACCAGTTCGATCGCCTTGTCCCAGCTCACTCGCACCCACTCGTCGGCACCGCGTAGCTCGGGTTTGGCGCCCGGGCCGTGCTCCAGCCAGCTTTTGCGTACCATGGGGTATTTGATGCGGTTCTTGGCGTGGACCTGGAACGGCGCCATGTCGATGAGATCGTTTGGCGCCGGATCATCGGCCACCGGCTGGACGCGCACCATGCGGCCATCTTCGACGATCGCCTCGAAAGCACCCCAGTGGGCGCCGGTCAGAATGCCCTTCTGGGCGGGAACCAGGGTCGGGAACTGACTCAATGCAGTGCTGATGGCTTGCGCCAGCGCACTCTTGGGAAAAATACCGCCGAGCAGGGGCAGGGCTGCGCAGGCGCCGAGCCCCTTGAGCAGGTTGCGGCGGGACAGATTGGTCTTCTTGTCATTGAAAAAAGTCATAACGGTTTTCCTCTGTGCCAGCCTTAGTGGGCCGCGCTCATGTCACTGGCGTGTTTCTGGACATACTGGGTCAACATACGAGCCTGTTCCGGGGTCAGGGAGGTACGAGATTCCATCCCCTTGATGACGCCGATCCACTGGTTGGCGTTGAAGTGATCCAGCGCGGTGAGGCCGTGGCAGCCGGTACAGTTGTTGGACATCAGGGTGGAGGCGTATTGCCACAGCTTGCCCTGATCGCCGATAAGCTGGCTCTGGTCGACCCAGGCGGTCAGCTTGACCTGATGCCAGGTGAGGTTGGTGGCGCTGTCGGTTTCGCTCTGGCCGGTGACCAGCGCTTTCTTGGCGGCATCGCCGACCAGTACGCTGAGGATCCGTTTGCCCGGTGCGGCGTAGAACACTTCGCTCACACCATCCTGTTGCCAGCCTTCGATCTGCACCTTGGCGCGGCCGTTTTCGTTGGCCAGCACTTCCACCTTGGTGGAGGGCATCAGGGTGCCTTCGTCGGTCTTGGCGGCGGCATCGAGGAACAGCGGGGTGGTAGCGATGGCGTAGCGGGTGGTGACGTTGGCCGGGGTCTGGGCCGCAGCCTGCGCCAGCTCGCTGGCACCGGCGGCAGCCAGGCCGCTCATGTCAGGCATGATGTGGGCGACACCGCGGTGGCAGTCGATACAGGTCTGGCCCTCCTTGATGGCGACCGGGTGCTCGGCGCGGGCATTGGGGCGCTGGGCCAGAATGTCCATCGCCTCGTAGCTGTGGCAGCTGCGGCAGGTGGCGGAGTCGTTGGCTTTCAGCTCGTCCCAGACGGACTGGGCCATCCGCAGCTTGTGGGCTTCATACTTTTCCGGGGTATCCAGGGTGCCGATCGCCTCGTGATAGATATCCTTCACGGCGCGGATCTTGGTCCACAGGTAGGAGGTGGGGTCGCCCGGGATGTGGCAGTCGGCGCACTCGGCGCGGATCCCCTTGGTGTTCTGGAAGTGGACACTGCCCTGATACTCGGCGAGCGGAGTCTGCATGGAGTGGCAGGAGACGCAGAATTCGGTGGAGCTGGTCTTGTGCAGCACGGTCACGGTGACACCCAGTGCCGCGACACCCAGCAGGGCCCCGAGCAGCAGGAGCCAGAACCAGGTTTTTCTTATCAGTTTTCCAATCATGGCGGCGTTTTCCTACGGTCAATAATTACCTACATAGTACTAGTCCAATAGTAGTAGTAATGACAGGGATAAGGCGTTGACCTCCATCATGGTTTATATTTTTGATTGTTGTCACATTTTGTCTTTTGTTTTGTTGTTGACATATTTATCGAATTAAATTCAGTTGTTTTCTGTTTTATTTATTTGTGCACTTTCCGCGACAGCTGTTAGCCCCCTCGCAAAACCCTACAAGATTCGCTGATATAGTGAGCAGTGAGCCTCAACGGAGTGTCGCTGATGAGCCCTTTCTCACTGCTGTGTGTCGCCGCCAACGTGCAACTGCTGGCCGAATTCGAACAGGAGTTGGCTCCGCTGCTCGGCCATTTCGCGCTGGTGGTGGTAGTCGGTCAGGGGGCGGCGGAGCTGGCCTTGGACGAACTGGATCGAAAGGGGCAGCCACCCGCAGTGGTGGTGTGTGACAGCGATCTGGGGGATGGGCGAGGGGCCGA
>NZ_QAJD01000065.1:0-12194 GCF_003061465.1 Aeromonas sp. HMWF017 | reverse complement strand
TCATAGAGGCGGTCAACCTCGGTCGTCTCGACTACTACCTGCAACGCCCCTGGCGCGATGGCAGCCTGCGTCGGGCGGTGATCGAGCAGGCCAGCCACTTTGTATTGCAGCGTCCCGAGGCGGATCTGCTGAGCTATGCCGCCGTGCTCGACAACCAGAAGCTGCTGCGAGCCCACGTCGATCGTCAGTTGGCAGCCTATCGGCAGGGCTTTATGGATTACACCCACTGCAGCGATGAAGAACTCTCCCGGGTGGTGATCGACGGTCTCTACCAGTTTTTCGAGGGCAATGACGAGGAGCGGGTCTGCCGCCACTACAGCCCGGGCCATGTGCTGACCCGCGAGGGGGAGCCTAACAGCTTCCTCTGGTTTATCGCCAAGGGGGAGGTGGTGCTGCGCAAGCGGGACGAGCAGGGGATCGATCAGGAGGTGGTGCACTACCGCACCGGCTCGCTGGTGGGGGGCATGTCCTTTGTGACCGGCGAACCCGCCTTCACCACCGGCGTGACCCTGACCGGTGCCGAGGTTATCAAGCTCGACAAGCTGCAATTCTCCCGGGTGATGCAGGCGCGTAGCGAACTGCTCCCCTCCTTTACCAACCTGCTGCTGCGCCACTTCAACCGCCGTCTGCAAAACAGCATCCGCACCGAGATGCGGCTGCAACAGACCCTCAACTCCCTCGATGCCGCTCACGCCCAGCTGGTGGAGAGCGAAAAGATGGCGATGCTGGGTCAGCTGGTGGCCGGTGTCGCCCACGAGCTCAACAACCCGGTGGCGGCTATTATCCGTGGCAGCGAGACCCTGCGGGCCGCCATCCCCGATCTGGTCAATCTCGAGCTGCCAGCACCCATCAAGGGGCTGGGTAACCAGACCCTCTGTCAGGCGCTCTCTTCCCAGCCGGTCTCGACCAGCGAGATCCGTGACAAGACCCGGCAGGCTGAGGGGCGCTTTGGTGATCGCCAGCAGGCGCGGCTGGCGGTACAGATGAATCTGGATGACGAGCTGAACTGGCAACGCTGGTTTGCCAGCCGCACTGCCGACGAGCGGGAGGCGCTGCTCGCCCGGCTGGAGCTGTTCCAGCAGACCGGCAGCTTCCTGCGCAATATCGAAGTGTGTGCCCGTCGCATCGGCGATCTGGTCAAGAGCCTCAAGCAGTATGCCCGGCAGGATCGGGCCGAGCCCTCGCTGGTGGACCTGCACGAGGGGCTGGAAGATACCCTGATGATTTTCGAAAACCGCCTCAAGCATCATGAGCTCTGCAAGGAGTACCAGCCGCTGCCGCTGGTGCGCTGTCACCCCATCGCCCTGCAGCAGGTGTGGACCAACCTGATCGCCAACAGTCTGGATGCCATGAGCGGCCCGGGGCGACTCACCATTCGCACCGGGTTGCTGGATCCCGAGTGGGTCATGGTTGAGATCGAGGATAGCGGTTGCGGCATCGAGCCCGAGCTGTGGCAGCGGATCTTCGATCTCAACTTCACCACCAAGCGGGAGGGACATTTCGGCCTCGGGATTGGTCTGAGCGTTTCGCTGCAGATAGTTCAGCAGCACCACGGCCGGATCGAGGTGGCCTCCGAACCGGGCCGTTACACCCGGATGCGGGTCTGTCTGCCGCTGGACGGCATGGGGCAAGCCGGTTACGGGGGCGAACCTCAAAACAACAAGGAGCATGCGGCCTGAGCCGTCGCCAGCATCAATCGCGCGGCGTGCCAAACCATGTCGCCAAGGAGGAGCAATGAACAAACACTATCTGATCCTGTGTGTGGACGATGAGCGGGAGGTGCTGGATGCGGTGATCCACGATCTCGCCCCGTTCCGTTCCCACTTCGAACTGGAAGCCGCCGAGAGCGTCGATGAGGCGCGAGCGGTGGTGGAGGAGTGGGAGAGCGATGGCAACAAGCTGGCGCTGATCCTCTGTGACCACATTATGCCGGGAACCCTGGGGGTCGATTTTCTGGTGGAGCTGAACCGGCGTGCCACTACCCGCGCCAGTCGCAAATTGCTGCTGACCGGACAAGCGGGGCTGGAGGCCACCGTCGAAGCGGTCAATCGCGGCGGGTTGCACTACTACCTTGCCAAGCCGTGGAAGCTGGAGACCTTGCAAGAAGCGGTGCGCGAACAGCTGACCGACTACCTGCTGGCGGAAGATGGCGAAAATGCCTTCCACTATGCGCCGCTGCTCAATCAGGCGCGGCTGTTTGCCGCCATCCACGATCACCCGTTCGACGAATAGGGGCAGTTGGGCTTTCGCGGTGGCAGTTGTATACTGTCTGCATATACAGTATTGCAGGTAGCCACCGATGCGACTCTTTATCGCCGAGAAGCCCACGCTGGGCCGTGCCATTGCCGATGCCCTGCCCAAGCCCCACAAGAAGGGCGACGGTTTTATCGAAACCGCCCAGGGGGATGTGGTCACCTGGTGCATCGGCCATCTGCTGGAGCAGGCCGAGCCCGATGCCTATGACGCCGCCTTCAAGCAGTGGCGGATGGAGCATCTCCCCATCATCCCGGCCCAGTGGCAGCTGGTGGCCAAGCCCAAGACCAAAACCCAGCTCACTGTCATCAAGCGGCTGATCAAGCAGGCCGACTGCGTGGTCAACGCCGGTGACCCGGACCGGGAAGGGCAACTGCTGGTGGACGAGGTGATCGACTTTCTCGGCTACCCGAAAACCAAGCCGGTGCAGCGTTGCCTCATCAGCGATCTCAACCCACCCGCGGTGCGCCGCGCCCTCGACAAGCTCAGAGACAACAAGGAGTTCGTACCGCTGGCGGTCTCGGCGCTGGCCCGCAGTCGGGCCGACTGGCTCTACGGCATCAACATGACCCGCGCCTACACCCTGCTCGGGCGCAAGGCAGGTTGCAGCGAACTGCTCTCGGTCGGTCGGGTGCAGACCCCGCTGCTGGGGCTGGTGGTGCGGCGGGATCTCGAGATCGAGGCCTTTGTACCCAAACCCTTCTACGAGGTGCTGGCCCATCTGCTGACCGATGGCAACGAGCGCTTCACCGCCAAGTGGCTGCCATCGGAAGCCTGTCTGCCATGGCAGGACGAGGAGGGGCGGGTGCTCAACCGGGCGCTGGCCGACAAGGTGGTGAGCCGGATCAACGGCCAACCCGCACAGGTCGAATCGGTGGAGGAGCAGGCCCGCAAGCAGGCGGCGCCGCTGCCCTATAATCTCTCCAGCCTGCAGATCGATGCCGCCAAGCGCTTCGGTATGGATGCCAAGCGAGTGCTCGATATCTGCCAGAGCCTCTACGAGCGTCACAAGCTCATCACCTATCCGCGCTCCGATAGCCGCTATCTGCCGACCGACCACTTCAAGCGGGCCGAGCAGGTGCGCGGTGCCATCGCTGCCACAGCGCCTGCGCTGGCCAAGGCGGTGAGCGAGGCAGACGGCAAGATCCGCAGCAAGGCGTGGAACGACAGCAAGGTGGATGCCCACCACGCCATCATCCCCACTGAGAAGCAGGGCAACCCCGCCACGCTGGGGGCCGACGAAGCTAAGCTCTATGGCCTGATTGCCCGACAGTATCTGCTGCAGTTCTATCCCCCGTTCGAATACAACGACAGCAAGGTGCTGCTGCGCATCGCCGGTGGCCTGTTTCAGGCCAAGGCGCGGCGCATTATCAAGGCGGGCTGGAAGGCGCTGCTCGGGGTGGAGGAGGATGACGACGAAGAGAAGGCGGGCACGCTGCCTGCCCTGAAAGAGGGAGAGCAACTGCTGTGCGAGCGGGGTGAACTGCAGGAGAAGATGACCCAGCCGCCCAAGTCGTTCACCGATGCCACCCTGCTGGCGGCCATGACCGGCATCGCCCGCTATGTGCAGGATCCCGAGATCCGCAAGACCCTGCGCGACACCGATGGTCTCGGCACAGAAGCGACCCGGGCAGGCATTATCGACCTGCTGTTCAAGCGCCGCTTTCTGGTGCGTCAGGGCAAGAGCATCAAGGCGACCCCGACCGGGCGGGCGCTGGTGCAGGCGCTGCCTGCTACTGCCACCACGCCGGATATGACGGCGCTGTGGGAGCAGAGCCTCGGCCAGATCGCCGAGCGCCACGGCAGCTACCAGCAGTTTATGGGGCCGCTCACCGAGCAGCTCAACGGCCTGATCGAGGGGGCGCGGCAGGACTCCGGCGCCAGCTTCAGCGCCCTGCCCAAGGAGGCTCCGGGTGCCGGTAAGCGGCGTTTTACCAAACGCAAGAGTCCGGCGGCCAGCACGACTGGCGGGCCCCGACCGCGCAAGACGGCCAGCAAGCGCCAGACCAGGGTGGCATAACGAAAAAAGGCGCCCATCCTGGGCGCCAAAGGCATTGTTGTCAGGCTGCCTGAGTGGACAAGCTGGCACGGATCCTGTGCTGGTAGTGCAGCACCACACCGAGAAACACCAGATCCTTGAACAGGAAGAACTCGGTGACTGGTACGCCATCAACCACTTTCCAGACACCTGTCAGAGTCAGCAGGAAGCTCAGCGTCGCCAGGAAGGTGACGATAGCCCCCATGCTGCACCAGTAACCGATGCGAGGTTGCCACAGACCCACGACCAGTCCGATGGCGATCACTATCTCGACCACCCCGATCAGGTTCGATACGCTCTGTTCCGACAGGGGGCCATAGAGCCAGCTCATCAAGGGGTGGCTGGCTACCAGTGGTTTGATGGCGGCTGCCTCTGTCGGGGTAAACTTGAAGACGCCGATCCAGAGCAGGGTCAATACCACGCCCGCCAGGGCGACCAGAAAGCCTTTGTCATGTTGCTGCATGGGGGGCTCCTTGTTTAAGGGGTCAGAGTGACGGGCGGGAAGTCGATCTCGGTCGCCGCCAGGTGGTTGCCATAGTTGGTCAGGGTATTGACCACCACCTGGCCGAGCACCTCCAGCAGTAGCTCGTTATCTACGCCTGCGGCACGGGCGCTAGCAAGCTGCTCGTCACTGATCACCCCGCGCTGGTTGACCAGCGCCGTTGCCAGTTGCAGCAGGGCGTGATCAAGGGGAGCCGAGGCTTGGCCGAGTCGGGCAGCCCGGATCTCCTGGGCCGAGAATCCGGCCTTGCCCGCGAGCAGTGTGTGAGCAGAGAGGCAGTATTGGCAGGCGTTGGCTTGACCTATGGCCAGAGCCAGCAACTCCCGTTGTGGGGCAGTGAGGCGCCCCTTGCCAAGCGCCTCGGCAAAGGCCAGGAAGCCATTGAGCAGGGCTGGCGAGTGGGCCAGGGTGGCGTAGAGGTTGGGCACCATGCCCAGATTGCGGTGCAGGGTGGTCAGGGTCTGGGCAGCTGCGGGTTGCGGTTGGGATACGGGTTGGATACGGCTCATGATCTTCTCCTGTGGTAGTGAAGGTACGGGAGACAGTGTGCCGTCATTCGTGATACGGTTTATCACTCATCGTCTGCAAATAAATACTATTCGTCTCAAATATGGATCCGCTCTCTGCCCTGTTGGTTCATGCCTCCCCCGAAGCCAAGATCTTCTTCGCCGGCAACCTGTGCCAGAACTCCTCCAGTGATGATTATCCGAGTGGCGGACATCTTCATCTGCTGCGCAGTGGCGCCGTCATGCTGCGTGAAGAGGGGGTCGCCAGCTTGCTGCTCGAGGAGCCGACCCTGATCCTGTTCCCTCGGGGACGTCCTCACAAGCTTGAACCCAGAACGTTGGGGGGTTGCGATCTGGTGTGTGCCAATGTCGCATTCGGCAAGGGGGGCGCATCGCCGTTGCAACTGGCATTACCGGGCTCGCTGGTGCTGTCGCTAAGGGAGTTGCCTGCCCTGACGCCGGTGCTGAGTCAGCTGTTTGACGAGGCGTTTCACCCCCGCTACGGGCAGGATCCGCTGATCTCCCGCTTGCTGGAGGTACTGTTGA
Organism: Aeromonas sp. HMWF017; assembly: GCF_003061465.1. NCBI lineage: Bacteria > Pseudomonadati > Pseudomonadota > Gammaproteobacteria > Aeromonadales > Aeromonadaceae > Aeromonas > Aeromonas sp. HMWF017. Next base: position 6,349 of record NZ_QAJD01000065.1, on the reverse strand, counting down.
TCCTGCTGCTGCGTCATCTGGTCGAGCAAGGGGTGTGTCAGCAGGGGATGCTGGCAGGTATTTCCGATCCCCAGTTGGCCAAGGCGATCTCGGTGATGCATCAGCGTGGGGATGAACCCTGGACGGTGGCCACGCTGGCGCGGGAGGCCGGCATGTCGCGAGCCCGCTTTGCCGCGAGGTTTCAGGAGCGGGTTGGTCAAGCGCCGCTTGGTTATCTGACCCACTGGCGCATGGCGCGCGCCTGCCAGCAACTGCTGGCGGGGGAGCCCATGGTACAGGTGTCGCTGGGGGCGGGGTACAGCAGCAGTGTCGCCTTTGGTCGGGCATTCGAGCGGGAGCTGGGGGTGAGCCCGGGGCGCTGGCTCAAGGCGCAGCAACAAGCCGAATAAAAAAACGGGGCAGCCAATGGCTGCCCCGTGTTCATGGCTGGTCAGCCGGTATAGACGTTCTCTTCCGGATAACGGATGCGGGTCTCGACCGGGCGGGCCAGCATAAAGGCCAGGGTCAGGGGGCCGAGACGGCCGCAGATCATCACCAGCACCAGGATCAGCTTGCCCGGCTCGCTCAGGGAGGCGGTGATGCCGGTAGAGAGGCCGACGGTGGCAAATGCCGAGATGGTCTCGAACATGATTTTGTCGAACGGCAGATCCTCGGTCACCATCAGCAGGAACATCGCCAGCATCAGCACCATGGTGCTGACGATGATGATGGCCAGCGATCGGGTCACGATCTGGGGCGACAGGGTGCGGCCAAAGGCGGTGACATCAGGGCGCTTGGTGAGAAACGCCTTGGTCGCCAGCAGCACCACCGCGAAGGTGGTCACCTTGATACCACCACCGGTCGAGGTGGCACCGGCACCGATAAACATCAACATCATCAGGAACAGCAGTGCCGCCGGGGTCATCAGCCCGATATCGATGGTATTGAAACCGGCGGTACGGGCGCTGGCAGACTGGAAGAAGGCAGCCAGCAGCTGGCCACCGACACCGGCCTTGCCGAGGGTGCCGGGGTTGTTGTGTTCCAGCAGCCAGAACATCAGGGTTCCGGCCAGCAGCAGCGCCGGGGTCATCAGCAGCATCAGCTTGCTGTGCAGCTTCAGCTTGCGCCAGCGGCGGTTGCGCACCAGATCGACGATGACGGTAAAGCCGATTCCCCCCAGGATCAGCAAACCGGCGATGGTCAGGCTGATAATGGGGTCGTCTCTATAGTCCATCAGGTTGTTGGCAAAGAGCGAAAAACCGGCGTTGTTGAAGGCCGATACCGCATGGAAGAAGCTGACATAAAGGCCGTGCACCCACCCCATCTCGGGTACCCAGCGGATCGCCATGATGCCGGTGCCGATCAGCTGGGCAATAAAGGCAAACAGCACGATGCGTTTGACCAGCTGGATGATGTTGACCGAGCCCTCTTGTCCCAGCGCCTCCTTGGCCAGCACCTGCTGGCGCAGACCGACCCGCTTGCTGAAGATGGCGATCAGCAGCAGGGTCATGGTCATCTGGCCCAGACCGCCAATCTCCATGAGCATCAGCAGGAAAATCTGCCCCTGCAGGGTAAAGGCGGTGCCGGTATCCACCACGCCAAGACCTGTCACGCTGATGGCCGAGGTGGCGGTAAACAGGGCGTTGATGAAGGTGACCTCGCCATTGTGGCTGGAGGGTTGCACCAGAAAGATGGTGCCAATCAGCAGAATGATCAGAAAGCTGCCGAGGATCAGCCGGGCTTCGCTCCAGCGAGAGTCCTGCTCCCGATGGAGGGCGAAGGCGTAGCTGCTGCGCCAGTTGATCATAGGGTTTCGAGCCAGTGGTCGATGGCGTGCTTGTTGCCCGCCAGGATCAGGATGTCGCCCAGTTGCAGCTCCATCTTGCCGGTCAGCACGTTGTGTAACACATCACCACGCTTGATGGCGAGCAGCTGGAAATCGCTCTGTTGCAGCAGGTGGAAGTCGCCGAGTGCCTTGCCGTTCAATTGCAGGCCGATGACGAATTCGGTCAGCACCATGTCGTGGCCCAGTTCCAGATAGTCGAACAGCCGGTTGTCCAGCATGCTCTGGGCGACCCGGCGGCCCATGTCCCACTCCGGGTTGATCACCTTGTCGGCGCCCACTTTCTGCAGGATCTTGGCGTGGAATTTGTCGCGCGCCTTGACCCACACCTTCTTCACTCCCGCCTCTTTCAAGACAAGAGTGGTGAGAATGCTGGTCTCCAGGTTGTCACCGATGGCAACGAAGACGATATCGAAATTGGCCAGTCCCAGCTCGGCAACGGTGGCCTCGTCGGTGGCATCTGCCACGATAACGTGATTGCAGAGGGCGGCGATTTGCCGGGTTTTGCTCTCGTCGATATCGATGGCCAGCACCTCGGCATCTTGCTGTTGCAGCTCTTCGCACAGCGCACTGCCAAACAGGCCCAGACCGATGACGGCAAACTGGTTGTTCATGAGTTTTTCCTCAACAGTTGGAGTCGCCTACTGTAAACCACTGTTATTCGAACGAAAAGGGTTCGGGTTTTTCGTCATGGGGTAACTTGAGGTAGACTGCGCCCTTGCACCAAGCCGGGATAGACCGATGAAACTGAATGCCAACGCCTCCTTGTTGAAGCTCAACACCCTTGCCCTCGATGCGTATTGCCTCTGGCTGGCCGAGGTGGAGCAGGTTGCCGATCTGGCGACCCTGCGTGCCGATCCGCAACTCAACCAGTTGCCTCGCCTCAATCTGGGTGGCGGCAGCAACATGCTCTTCACCACGGATTTTCTCGGTCTGGTGGTGCTCAACCGGCTCAAAGGGATTGCCGCTGAAGATGGTGGCGATCACTGGTTGCTCCATGTGGCGGCGGGTGAGGATTGGCATCAGCTGGTGCGCCATACCTTGCAACAGGGCTGGTTCGGGTTGGAGAATCTGGCGCTCATTCCCGGCACGGTCGGTGCGGCGCCGGTGCAGAACATCGGCGCGTATGGTGTAGAGCTGGCCGATTTCTGTTCCTATGTCGAGGCGTTCAACTGGCAGAGTGGCGAGATTGAACGGATCGCGGCGGCTGAGTGCCGCTTCGGTTATCGCGACAGCATCTTCAAACACGAGTATCAGGATTCCCACCTGATCACCGCCGTCGGGCTCAAACTGCCCAAGGCGTGGCAACCGGTGCTGGGCTATGGCCCGCTGGCAGCGCTCGGTGATGCGCCTTCGGCGCAGGCCATCTTCGATACCGTCTGTGCCACCCGCATGGCCAAACTGCCGGATCCCGCCGTACTCGGCAATGCGGGCAGCTTCTTCAAAAATCCGGTGGTGCCTGCCGCGCTGGCGGAGTCGCTCAAGGCGCGCTACCCGCAGATGCCCTGCTATCCGGCCGGAGAAGGGCAGGCCAAGCTGGCGGCGGGCTGGCTCATCGATCAGTGCGGTCTGAAAGGTTTCGCCATTGGCCGCGCCGCCGTTCATCAGGAGCAGGCGCTGGTGCTGGTCAATCTGGGGGGCGCCAGTGCCATGGAGCTGATCGCGCTGGCGGCTCATGTCCGCGACAGTGTGGAGCAGACGTTTGGCGTGGTGCTGGAGCACGAGGTGCGCTTTATGGGCGCGCACGGTGAAACCTGGCTCGACGAGGTGCTCTCATGACGTTGACACCCATCAGACAGACCCTGATCACCCTGCTCAGTGACGGCCAGTTTCACTCCGGCGAACAGCTGGGTGAGCAGCTCGGTATCAGCCGGGCGGCGGTAAGCAAACACATGGCGGCGCTCAAGGAGCTGGGGTTGGATCTCTTTAGCCTGACCGGCAAGGGTTACCGGCTGGCGGTGCCGATGGCGCTCTATGATCAAGCCACCTTGCAGGCGCTGGCCCCGATGGCACCGGTACACTGTTTTCCGGTCATCGGCTCGACCAACCAACACCTGCTGGATCGGGTCAATGAGCTGCGCTCCGGCGAGAGCTGTCTGGCCGAGTGTCAGACAGCCGGGCGCGGGCGTCGTGGCAAACCCTGGATTTCGCCGTTTGGTTGCCAGCTGATCCTCAGCATGTACTGGCGACTCGAACAAGGCATGGCGGCGGCCATGGGGCTCAGTCTGGCGGTGGGAGTGGCGGTGGTTGAAGCGCTGGAGTCCCTTGGCTATCAGGGCGTCGAGCTCAAGTGGCCGAATGACCTCTACTATCAGGGCCGCAAGTTGGCGGGCATTCTGGTAGAGATGAGCGGTAGTGCCGGTGCCAGTTGTCATCTGGTGATCGGCATCGGTCTCAATCTGGCGATGCCTGCCCGTGAAGGGGAGAAGATCGATCAGGCCTGGGCCGAGCTGCGCCACATCAATCCGGAACTGGTGGATCGCAATCAGCTGGCAGCCCGGATGATCGTCCATCTGCAGCGGGCGCTGCACACCTTTGAGCAGCAGGGGCTGGCAAGCTTTGTCGATGAGTGGAACCGGCTCGATCACTTTGCAGGTCGCCCGGTGCGCCTGCTGATGGGTGATCAGGAGATCCGCGGCATCGCTCGTGGCATCGACGATCGCGGCGCCCTGCGACTGGAGACAGGCGAAGGGATCAAATTCTATCTGGGGGGCGAGCTCTCCCTGCGCCGGGGTGACTGAGGGTCAGCAAGGCCACTCATGATGCCAAACAGAAGAGGGGGCCCGCGGGCCCCCTCTTCGTTATCCGGCAACTGCCGTCATCATTTGCGCAACTTGATTTGCTCGATGGCGTGCTCATGACCCTTGGTCATGATCAGGTTGGCACGCTCACGAGTTGGCAGGATATTTTCCTGCAAATTCAGATAATTGATATCTTGCCAGATGTTGCTGGCGATCTGGGTCGCCTCACTCTCCGCCAGCTTTGCGTAGTTATGGAAGTAGGAGTCGGGATCCGAGAAGGCACCGCTGCGGAATTTCAGGAAGCGTTCGATATACCAGGTGCGCAGCAGTTCGGCATCGGCATCCACATAGATGGAGAAGTCGACGAAGTCCGACACGAAGACCCGATGGGGCTCCTGAGGGTAGTCCATGCCGCTTTGCAGCACATTGAGCCCTTCCAGGATCAGGATGTCCGGCTGCTCCACCACCTTCTTCTCATCGGGAATGATGTCGTAGATAAGGTGGGAGTAAACCGGCGCTTCGACCTTCTCGTGACCTGCGCGGATATTGGCGACAAACTCCACCAGATGACGGATATCGTAGGATTCCGGGAACCCCTTTCGGCGCATCAGCCCGCGCTCTTCCAGTACCTTGTTGGGATAGAGAAAGCCGTCGGTGGTGACCAGCTCCACCCGCGGGTGTTCCGGCCAGCGCTCCAGCAGGGCCTGCAGAATACGGGCCGTGGTGCTTTTGCCCCCCGCCACGCTGCCGGCAATGCTGATGATATAAGTGCCCTTGCCGCGGGACTGGCCGAGGAACTGCTCCAGCACCCGGCTGCGACGCTGTTTGGCTTTGACATAGAGATTGAGCAGGCGGGAGAGAGGCAGGTAGATCTCTTCCACTTCCCGCAATGACACCTTCTCGTTGATCCCGCGCAGGGTCTGCAGATCGTGTTCGGTCAGGGTCAGGGGGACCGAATCGCGCAATAACGCCCATTGTTCGCGGGTGAATTGCAGATAGGGGTTATGCTCTGTCGTCATGGTGTCATCACTGTTTCTTGGGCACGGCGACCATACACCAAGGGTGGGGGAGCGACAAGGGACGCAGCAGGATTGGCTTGTTTGCCCCCGCTTTTTTGCAAACTTCCCAGCAATAAAGCATATTTTGCCGGGTTCAATGGTTGCATCCCCCAAAACCTTACAATAAAATGCGCGACGCTTGACTGTCTGTCGTCTATTTGCCGTGCAAAAGCGATAAACACAACGGGTGCAAGCAGAATTACCGTTGTGACAATCTGGCGTCTGGAGGGGTTCCCGAGCGGCCAAAGGGATCAGACTGTAAATCTGACGGCTCTGCCTTCGAAGGTTCGAATCCTTCTCCCTCCACCATATTTCTCTGCGGTTTGAGTTCTTTGGGTTAGAGAAATGCGGGCATCGTATAATGGCTATTACCTCAGCCTTCCAAGCTGATGATGCGGGTTCGATTCCCGCTGCCCGCTCCAAGATGCTGATATGGCTCAGGCGTTAGCAGAGCCGCACCCTAGGGTGAGTTCGGCAAGCGAACCAGCCATCAGTACCTCTCTCTTTCCCACCAGATTCAAATCCATCATATAAACTGTTCTGTGGTTAGCTTGCCACCGCGTACTCAGCGTTAGTTTAGAGGGACGATCATGTCTAAAGAAAAATTTGAGCGTAATAAACCGCACGTTAACGTGGGTACCATCGGCCACGTTGACCACGGTAAAACCACCCTGACTGCAGCTATCACCAACGTGCTGGCCAAGCACTTCGGTGGTAAAGCTTTCGCC
>NZ_QAJD01000064.1:0-20154 GCF_003061465.1 Aeromonas sp. HMWF017 | reverse complement strand
CTTCCGGCCGCTGGGCCTTGATATAGGGCAGGATCTTCGGTTTGAGGGGCATGGTGGGCTCGGTGGATAGCACCAGCGCAATGCTCTCGTCGGAGAGCTTCACCAGTGAACCCGGCGGATAGACTCCCAGTACTTTGATCAGCAACTTGACCAGATTCTGGTCGAACTTCTTCTGGGATAACTTGTAGAGCTGGCTGATGGCCTGGCTCGGCGCGGCCGGGTTGCCGCTGTTGCGGGGATGGAGCAGCTCGTCGTAGAAGTCGACCAGCCCGATCAACCGCGCCAGCGGCGGGATCTCCCCGCCCTTGATCCCGAGCGGATAACCGCTGCCATCGAGTCGCTCGTGGTGCAGATGGGCGACCTGACGGATTTTCGGTTCAAAGGCGTTGAGCTGGGTCAGCATCTCCAGCCCGTACTGGGGATGCATATTGAGGAAGTTCTGCTCGGCCTTGCTGAGATCCCCGCGCTTCTGGGTGATCTGGCTCGGGATTTTCAGCTCGCCGATGTCGTGGATAAGTCCCGCAAGCCCGGCCTCCTCCAGTTCGATGGGATTCATCCCCAATTCGCGTGCCATCAGCATGGCAATGAAAGCCACGTTGAGGCTGTGTTGTAGCAGGATATCGGTGTGGGGGCTGCGAATAAGGTGGAGCCCGAGAGGCCCTTCATGCTGACTGAGGGTGAAGGCGGCATTGCGGACGATCTGGGCGGTGTTGGCCAGTCCCTCATCCGGTTTGAGGTTCAGCGCCCCGAGTGCATCGCGCAGCTCGCTCATGGACTGGCCAAAGGCTTTGTCGGCGGCGCGCATGGAGCGGCGAAAGGCCTTTTCGTCAAAGGGGGGCGGGCCCGAGGCAATCAGCTCTTCCAGCTCGTCAAGGTCAGGCCCGGCATCCGGGATATCGCCGCGCAGCAGCGGCTCGATGGGCAGATCGCTCTTGTCGGGGTCTACCATCAGCAGGGTGAGATCAAGATGACGAAGAATGTCGAGTTGCTGCTGATCCTTGATCTTGAAGGTATTGAACATAAACGGGTGGTTAGTCCATCCCGTGGGGAGATGGATATAGTGGCCTACTCTCAATTGCTCTATCGAGGCTTGGATCAGTGCCATCGGTTAACCTGCATTTCGTGAATGCCTACTCAACAAGCTAGCAAAATCCGATGGATAGACAACTAAAAATCCATTTCGGGGCTGCGGAGCACCCCGTGCTGTGATGGTGCGCACGAGCGCTGTGCTTCTCCTCTTAATTCGCGCTTAAGTTTTACTTCCTACGCTGGCCCCGTCGTTTTTGTTGGCTTGGCCGGCCCGCTGCGCTGCAGGCCGGTATGTAGGAGTTGTTTATGCGTGTAACCCTCGGTGTACTGCAGACCAATCTGTTGCTGGTGCTCTTTTTCGCCCTGGTACTGAACTGGCCAATCTTTTTGCATTTCTATACGGTGCTCAGCACCCTGACCCATGTCAAAGCCGGATTTGTCATCTCGATCCCGCTGGTGCTGATCGCGGCGCTCAATGCCGTGTTTATTCCCTTCACGTTCCGGTTTGTGCTCAAGCCTTTTTTTACCGTGCTCATTCTGACTGGCTCCATCGTCAGCTACGCCATGCTCAAATACGGCGTCATCTTTGATGCAGGCATGATCCAGAACATAGTGGAGACCAACAGTGGTGAGGCAGGGGCCTATTTGAATGGCTCGGTTGTGCTCTGGTTTCTGCTGACCGGGCTGCTGCCTGTTCTGGTGCTCTGGTCACTGCGGATCCGCTATCCGGCTCGCTGGTATCAGGGGTTGGCGTTGCGGGCTGGTGCACTGGCTATCTCTCTGCTGTTTATCGGGGGCGTCGCGTCACTTTACTATCAGGATTACGCCTCGGTCGGGCGCAACAACAAGTCGCTGGCCAAAGAGATTGTGCCCGCCAACTATGTGCACGGCCTCTACAAATATGGGCGGGATGTGCTGTTTGCCACGCCGATCCCCTACCAGCATCTGGGGACAGATGCCAAGGTGGTGGCGCGGGGAAGCAAGCCGACTTTGATGTTCCTGGTGGTGGGGGAGACGGCGCGCAGCCAGAACTACTCCCTTAACGGGTATGGCAAGGCGACCAACAGCTTTACGGCAAAAGAGCAGGGGGTGGTGTCGTTCAGGAATGTGCGCTCCTGCGGTACAGCCACCGCCGTCTCGGTGCCCTGCATGTTCTCCAACCTCACGCGCCGTGGCTACGATGACCAGCTTGCCAGCTCCCGTGACGGCCTGCTCGATGTGCTGCAACATGCCGGAGTCTCGGTGTTGTGGAAAGAGAACGATGGCGGCTGCAAAGGGGTGTGCCGCAATGTGCCGACCATCGAGATCCTTCCCAAATCCTATCCGGCGCTCTGTCAGGGGGAGTCCTGCTATGACGAGGTGCTGCTGGAGGGGCTGGATCAGCAGATTGCCGGCATGAAGGGCAACAAGTTGGTGGCCTTTCATCTGATGGGCAGCCATGGCCCGACCTATTTCCGTCGTTACCCTGCCTGCGAGCGCGTCTTTATGCCGGACTGCCCGCGCAGCGACATCGAAAACTGCAGCAACGAGGAGCTGGTCAATACCTATGACAACACCATCCGCTACACCGACAAGGTGGTGGGACTGCTGATAGACAAGCTCAAGTCGCTGGAGAGCCAGTACGATGTGGGGCTGGTCTATCTCTCCGATCACGGTGAATCCCTCGGGGCCATGGGGCTCTATCTGCACGGCACGCCCTACAAGTTTGCGCCGGATGATCAGACCCGGGTGCCGCTGCTGACCTGGTTCTCACCTCAGTTACAGGCCGATCGCCAGCTGGATATGGGTTGCCTGGCGGCGGAGGCGAGCAGTCAGCGTTTCTCCCACGATAATTTGTTCCACTCCATGCTGGGGATCATGGATGTGCAGACCCGTGTTTACGACAACAAGCTGGATCTGTTCAAGCCATGTCGGGCGGGCTAAACCGCCAGCAAGCACACAATAGAAAACGGCAGCCACTGGCTGCCGTTTTGTTATCTCGCAAGATCAGTGTCTTACTTCTGCTCCATGATGATCTGCAGCAGATCCCCCTCCAGCAGGGCGCGCTTGACCAGTGCAAAGCCGCCATAGGTCGGCTGGTTCTGGAAGCGGGCTTTCACGATGGGCAGGCCACGGTGGAAGCTCGGAAGTGATTGATGCTCGACACAGCGACGGATGGCCGGGAAGAGGATCTCTTCGGCGGCGGTGATTTCGCCGGCGATCAGCACCTTCTGCGGGTTGAACAGGTTGACCGTAATCGCCACCGCTCGTCCCAGATGCTCACCCACGTTCTCGATAACGCTGCGGGCCAGTTCGTCCCCCGCCAGCGCCGCCTTGCACACCTCCTGAATGGTGATGTGCTTCTCCTGCAGCGCGCTCTGGTGACCGCGGCTGATGAGCTCCTTCACCTTGTCGATGATCGCTTCGTTGGAGGCGATGGTTTCGAGGCAGCCGAAGTTGCCGCAGTGACAGCGCTTGCCGAGCGGCTCGACCTGGATATGGCCGATCTCGCCGACGTTGCGGTTCTGGCCGAGGAACACCTGACCTTTGGTGATGATCCCGGAGCCTGTCCCCTGATGGACGCTCACCAGAATGGAGTCCATGCAGTCGCGGGACTCACCGAAGAAGTGTTCGGCCAACGCCAGCGAGCGGGTGTCGTTGCCCACGTAACAGGGGAGGTTGAAGTGGTTTTCAAGCAGCTTCGCCAACCCCAGATTACGGATCTGGTACTTGGGGGTGTAGATGACCATGCCGGATTCTGGGTTGACCAGACCCGGCATGGTCAGCGCGATGCTGATGAGGTTGCGACAGCGTTCGCGGTTGGCATCGATAAAGGCGCCAATCTCCCGCAGCAGCATGTCGACCACGGGTTGCTGGTCGATCTCGGTCACCTGAATGACGTGCTGGTCGAGCTCCTTGCCATCGAGGTCATAGAGACTCAGTTGCAGGTAGCCGCGACCTAGCTTGGCAGAGACAAACTGAAAGCGATGTTTGATGGTGGTCAGGGAGATGGCACGCCGCCCGCCGGTTGAGGCTTGCGGAGAGGTCTCCTTGATCAGGCCATGCTCGATCAGTTGCCGGGTTATTTTGGTCACGCTGGCCGGGGCCAGCTGACTCAACTCGGCAATCTTGACCCGGGAGATGGGGCCTTGCAGGTCGATGAGCCGATACACGGCTGCACTGTTGACCTGCTTGATAAGATCTACGTTTGCTATTTGTCCGCCAGTCATGATGTCACTGTTGTGTGTAGTGTCCGTTAACCACGGTCCCACGGACCGTGAAGTCCTGATCGAAGACAGTGAGGTTGGCTACTTTACCGACCTGGATACTACCGAGACGTGAGTCCCATCCAATGGCGCGAGCGGGGTAGAGGCTGGCCATTCTCAGTGCTTCATCGAGCGGTAATCCGACCTGCTTGACCAGATTTTCCACCCCCTCAATCATGGTGAGGGAGGAACCGCCGAGTGTACCATTCTCGTCAATGCACTGACCATCGCGCAAAAAGACGGTGGTGCCACAAAAATCAAATTTCTCAAAGCCTTCCGGCGCTCCGGCTGCTGCGGTGGCATCGGTGACCAGCACCAGTCGCTCCCCCAGCGCCTTGTGAGCCAGACGCACGTTGGCCCAGTGCACATGGTGGCCATCGACGATGATGCCCGCGTAGACATCCTTGCGATCATAGATGGCGCCCACGACTCCCGGCTCGCGACCGTTGAGGGTCGGAGTCATGGCGTTGTAGAGGTGGGTCGCAAAGCGAATACCGTTATCGAACCCGGCCATGGCCTGATCGTAACTGGCGGCAGTGTGACCGGCCGAGACCAGAATGCCCGCTTCCACCAGACGGCGGATATGGGCCGGCTCGTTGCGCTCCGGTGCCAGGGTGATCTTGGTGATGGCATCCGCGTTGGCGCAGAAGAAGTCGATCATCTCGTCCGCTGGCTGGCGAATTTGCGCGGCAGGGTGGATCCCCTTGCGCTTGAGGTTGGTGTAAGGCCCTTCCAGATGGACGCCCAGCACCTCGTTGGGGTGTGCAGCCATGTAGTCACGGGTCACCGCAACGGCCTGCTTCATGTCGGCATCCGGACTGGTGATCAGGGTCGGCAGGAAGCTGGTGGTACCGGATTTGAGGTTGGCCGCCTGCATGGTTGCCAGGGTCTCGACCGTGATGTCGGTGTTGAACATCACCCCGCCACAGCCGTTGAGCTGCACATCGATAAAACCGGCGGTCAGGTTGGCGCCTTTGAGGTCAATCTGCTCGATGCCCGCAGGCAGTTCGGCCAAGTGAGAGATGGCGACAATCTTGTCGCCCTCGATAAGCACCCCGTAGCCGGTCAGCACGCAGCTGCCGGTGTAGAGAGTGCAGTTGGTCAATGCGTACATGACGACTCCTTACAGACGGCCGATGTTGGCGGCTTCCAGCTGCTGGAAGTAGCGAACGGTCTTGACCTTGAGCTCCATGGTGGAGGGCTCGTCGCACACCATCATTCCCTTCGGATGCAGTTGCAGGGTGGAGATGGTCCACATGTGGTTGACGCTGCCTTCCACGGCGGCCTGCAGGGCCAGTGCCTTGCCGTGACCGGTGACCAGGATCATGATCTCTTCCGCATCCATCAGGGTGCCGACACCCACGGTCAGGGCCAGTTTGGGCACCTGCTCCATGTCGCCACCGAAGAAGCGGGAGTTGGCGATACGGGTGTCTTCGGTCAGGGTCTTGACCCGGGTGCGGGAGGAGAGGGAGGAGGCCGGCTCGTTGAATGCGATGTGTCCGTCGTTACCCACGCCACCCATGAACAGGTGGATCTTGCCGTAGGACTTGATTTTGTCTTCGTAGCGCTTGCACTCGGCCACCAGATCCTCGGCATTGCCGTTGAGGATGTTGATGTTCTCGGGACGAATGTCGATGTGACTGAAGAAGTTGTTGTGCATGAAGCTGTGGTAGCTCTCCGGGTGATCTTCCGGCAGGCCGACGTATTCGTCCATGTTGAAGGTAACCACGTTCTGGAAGCTCACTTCACCGGCTTTGTGCAACTCGATCAGGCGCTTGTAGGTGTTGAGCGGGGTGCCACCGGTGGGCAGGCCCAGTACGAAAGGGCGATCGCTGGTCGGCTTGAACGCGTTGATGCGGTCAACGATGTAACGAGCAGACCACAGGCCTACTTGGCTGGCAGATTTCAACGGGATCAGGCGCATAAGGGATACCTCTGTGTCGGGTTGCGACCGGCTTGGCGGTGGCAATTGGCTAAGACGGATTCAAGTTGTTTTATAGCGTAAATAAAGATTGCGAACTAAGCCACATCTATCCACTACCTTTATCTTGTTTGGGTGATAACGATCACGATTATCGGTTTATTAATTTGCGCAGCGAAATAAAAGCCCTAGACTGCCAATCAAGCCTTGATGGCTTATGCGTCAAACGTGATAAGCACTTAATTTCTAGAAAAACATTAACTAAGGAGAGGAACCGTGAACATTCTCGGTTATTTGCAAAAGATCGGCCGTGCCCTGATGGTGCCGGTAGCGGTATTGCCTGCCGCAGCGATCCTGATGGGGGTTGGCTACTGGATTGACCCGAATGGTTGGGGTGGTGACAGTGCGCTGGCTGCCTTCCTGATTAAAGCGGGCGCAGCCATTATCGATAACATGTCCGTACTGTTCGCAGTCGGTGTCGCTTACGGTATGTCCAAGGATAAAGACGGTTCTGCTGCGCTGGCAGGTCTGGTCGGCTTCCTGGTCGTTACCACCCTGCTGAGCCCAGGCGCTGTGGCCCAGATCAAGAGCATCCCGGTGGAGCAGGTTCCTGCCGCGTTTGCCAAGATCAGCAACCAGTTCGTGGGTATCCTGTGTGGTGTGATCGCCGCTGAGCTGTACAACCGCTTCAGCAGCGTCGAGCTGCACAAGGCACTCTCCTTCTTCTCCGGTCGTCGTCTGGTACCGATCGTAACCTCCGTAGTGATGATCGTCGTATCCTTCATCCTGATGGCCGTATGGCCGGCAATCTACGGTGGTCTGGTCTCCTTCGGTGAGTCCATCGTGAGCCTGGGCTCTACCGGTGCCGGTATCTACGCCTTCTTCAACCGTCTGCTGATCCCGATCGGTCTGCACCACGCCCTGAACTCCGTGTTCTGGTTCAACGTGGCCGGTATCAACGACATCCCGAACTTCCTGGGTGGTCAGGCTACCATCGATGCCGCTCTGGCCGCTGGCAAGAGCCTGGATCAGGTGAAAGGCGTGGTCGGTATGTACCAGGCTGGCTTCTTCCCCATCATGATGTTCGGTCTGCCGGGTGCCGCGCTGGCCATCTACCACTCCGCCAAGAAAGAGAACAAAGAGAAAGTTGCTTCCATCATGATCGCAGCTGCCTTTGCCTCCTTCTTCACCGGTGTTACCGAGCCGCTCGAGTTCTCCTTCATGTTCGTGGCGCCGGTACTGTATGTCATCCACGCCGTACTGACCGGTATCTCCGTGTTCATCGCTGCCTCCATGCAGTGGATGGCCGGTTTCGGTTTCAGTGCCGGTCTGGTGGATATGGTGCTCTCCAGCCGTAACCCGCTGGCGACCAACTGGTACATGCTGATCCCTCAGGGTCTGGTCTTCTTCGGCCTCTACTACACCGTGTTCCGCGTAGTGATTGCCAAGCTGAACCTGAAAACCCCGGGTCGTGAAGATGACGAAGATACTGCTCCGGCTGCCGCTCAATCTACCAACCGTACCGAGCTGGCCAAGCAATACCTGGAAGTGCTGGGTGGTCAAGAGAACCTGGTCTCCATCGATGCATGCATCACCCGTCTGCGTCTGACTCTGAAAGACCGCAGCATCGTCGATGAGCGCAAGCTGAAAGCCCTGGGGGCGGCCGGTGTGGTCAAACTCGGTGAGCAGAACCTGCAGGTGATTCTGGGCCCATTGGCCGAAATCATCGCCGGTGAGATGAAAGCACTGCGTTAATCGAGCGACTCGCTCACCTCAAGTCTAAGTCCATTGTTGACATAACTAAGGGCCCCGCTCAGGGGCCCCATATAAAAAAGCCAAGAAAATCCAACCTTTACTTCAAATGAGAGCAGCAGTTATGAACTTGAAACATTCTCTGTTAGCCATTGCCATGTCTACCGTTTTTGTCAGCCAGGTCCAGGCAGCCGATGCCGCCAAGCAGGCCGTGGTCGACTCCCTCGCCAACAACCTGGTGGTCAAGTATGAAGTGGTCACCAACGACGGTGCCGGTGCCGGCCTCGATTGCCAGGCGCTCGGTTCCGAGTGGGCGAGCTGTGGCGTTGCCAAGCTGCACCTGACCAATACCGGTGCTGACGTCACCTCCAAAGACTGGAGCATCTACGTCTCCTCCATCCGTCGTATCCAGCGTGTGGATAACGACCAGTTCACCATCACTCACCTGACCGGCGATCTCTATCGTTTGACGCCAACCGAGAAGTTCCAGGGCTTTGCCAAGGATGCCACGGTCGAAGTGCCGCTGGTGGTGGAATACTGGGTACTGTTCGAATCTGACATCATGCCGAACTGGTATGTCGCCAGCGAAGGTGCCGAGCCGAAAGTACTGGCCAGCATGAGCAACATCAATGATGCCAGCACCTACGAGAAGCCGATGCCGGCTGATGGCTGGAAGCGTACCAAGGATGACAAGAACATCCTGATGAATAGCGAAACCCGTTTCGCGGCCAACCAGACCAGCACCCTGCTGCCGGCTGGCAAGATTGACAACCAGATCCTGCCGACCCCGATGAAGCAGGTAGTCAAAGCTGGCCCGCAAATCGATTTCTCTACCATCAAACTCAATGCCCTGGACTTGCCGAGCGATCGCGCCGAGGCTCTGAAGGCTCAACTGACCAAGCTGGGTGTTACCCTCTCCGACACCGGCTACCCGGTTACCATCAAGCTCGGCAGCAAGCTCAAGCACGCCGAAGGCTATGACATGACCATCGGTCAGAAGGGCACAGTGATCCAGGGGCGCGACATCGACGGGGCATTCTGGGGTGCACAATCCCTGATCTCCCTGCTGGGTGTTGATGACAAGCTGGTGAGCCCGATGACCGTCGAGGATGCGCCGCGCTTTGAATATCGTGGCATGCAGACCGACGTGGCCCGCCACTTCCGCAGTCTGGATACCATGAAGAAGCTGGTTGACCAGATGTCTGCCATGAAGCTCAACGTGCTGCACCTTGGCCTGACCAACGATGAAGGCTGGCGTCTGGAGATCCCGGGTCTGCCGGAGCTGACCCAGGTCGGTAGCCAGCGTTGCCACGACGAGTCCGAAACCAAGTGCCTGATGCCGCAACTGGGTTCCGGGCCGACCAGCGACAACCAGGGTTCCGGTTTCTACAGCAAGTCTGACTACGTGGATCTGGTGCGTTATGCCAAGGCCCGCGGTGTGACCGTGATCCCCGAGATCAACATGCCGGCTCACGCCCGTGCTGCCGTGGTCTCCATGGAAGCGCGCTACAAGCGTCTGATGGCGGAAGGCAAAGAAGCGGAAGCCAACCAGTTCCGTCTGACTGATCCGGCTGACACCTCCAACGTCACCTCGGTCCAGTTCTACGACAAGATGTCCTTCATCAACCCTTGCCAGCCGGGTGCTGCCACCTTCGTGGCCAAGGTAATGGATGAAGTTGCCCAGATGCACCAGGCCGCTGGTCAGCCGCTGACCGCATGGCACTACGGTGGTGATGAGGCGAAGAACATCATGCAGGGCGGTGGTTATCAGGATCCGGCCGTCACCAAGAAAGAAGAGCTGGTCGCCTGGAAAGGCAACGTCGACTCCAGCAAGCAGGACAAGCCGTTTGGCAAGTCACCGATGTGCCAGAAAATGATCGACGAAGGCAAGATCAAGGAAGTGGGCGAGCTGCCGGTTTACTTCGCCAAGGAAGTGGGCCAGATGGTCAAAGACCGCGGCTTCTCTACCCTGCAGGCGTGGGAAGATGGTCTGAAGTACGCCAGTGGTGCCAAAGACTTCGCTACCGACAACACCCGTGTCAACTTCTGGGAAACCCTCTACTGGGGTGGCTTCAACGAAGCGATGAAGTGGGCCCACAAGGGTTACCAAGTGGTGCTGTCCAACCCGGATTACCTCTACTTCGACTTCCCGAACGAAGTACATCCGGCTGAGCGTGGCTACTACTGGGCAACCCGTTTCAACGACACTCGCAAGGTATTCGCCTTCGCCCCGGAAAACCTGCCGCAGAACGCCGAAACCTCGGTTGACCGCGACGGCAACGCCTTCGTGGCCAAGGGTGACCAGGATCCGGTTAAGTTCAAGGGGATCTCCGGTCAGCAGTGGAGTGAAACCGTGCGTACCGATGCTCAGTACGAGTACATGGTCTACCCGCGTATTTTCTCCGTGGCCGAGCGTGCCTGGCACAAAGGCGGCTTCGAGCTGGATTACGTGAAGAACCGCGAGTTCTCCGGCGAGACCAAGCATGTCAACAAGGCCACCCTCAACAAAGAGTGGAACCAGTTTGCCAACGTACTGGGTCAGCGCGTGCTGCCGAAACTGGATCAGGCCGGTGTTGAATACCGCCTCTCCGTACCGGGTGCCAAGGTAGTGAACGGTGTGCTGGAAGCGAACGTGGATCTGCCGGGTCTGCCCATCCAGTACAGCCTGGACGGTACCAACTGGAGTGCCTATGACGCCGCGGCCAAGCCGAGCGTGAACGGCAAGGTCTACCTGCGTACCACCAGCTTCGATGGCAAACGCACCAGCCGCGTCACCGAACTGAACTGATAGCAGTCAACCGTTAACATGAGGTGGGTCGCAAGACCCGCCTTTCCCAAGGGCGATGGCGCATCGGATTTGGGAAAGGTTGACTGTGCGTGTGAGCCTTTGTTGTGTGTAATTGTCTGTTTTGTGTTTTTCATCACTTTCAGCCCCGCCTAGTGCGGGGCTTTTTTATGCATTTGGGGGGCAATGTGCCAAGCCACGCCGTTTTTAGCGGCGCAATGGCCGGGAAATGGCCCGGAAGTGCCAAATTCAGGTTGAGACAGCGCCCGTAATAAGGGATCATACCCGGCTTGACGGCGGGGGGATGAGGGTGCCAGCCGGCACAACTTCCGCCAGTGACGCTTTTTTGAGGTGAGCCATGAGTCAGGCGAACAGCCCAACTAACTTTATTCGTCAGATCATTGATGAAGATCTGGCCAGCGGTAAGCACAGCAGCGTGCATACCCGTTTTCCGCCCGAGCCGAACGGTTATCTCCATATCGGCCACGCCAAATCCATCTGCCTGAACTTCGGCATCGCCCGCGACTATCAGGGCCAGTGCAACCTGCGTTTCGATGACACCAACCCGGTGAAGGAAGATATCGAGTACGTAGAGTCCATCAAGCAGGACGTACAGTGGCTCGGCTTCCAGTGGAACGGCGAGATCTGCTACTCCTCCGACTATTTCGACAAGCTGCACGGCTACGCCATCGAGCTGATTGAAAAGGGTCTGGCCTATGTGGACGAACTAACGCCCGAGCAGATGCGCGAGTACCGTGGCACCCTGACTGAAGCAGGCAAAAACAGCCCGTTCCGCGATCGCAGCGTGGAAGAGAACCTGGCGCTGTTTGCCAAGATGAAGAATGGCGAGTTCGCCGAAGGCACCGCCTGCCTGCGCGCCAAGATCGACATGGCATCCCCCTTCATGGTAATGCGTGATCCGGTTATCTACCGCATCAAGTTTGCCCACCACCACCAGACCGGTGACAAGTGGTGCATCTACCCGATGTATGACTTCACCCACTGCATCTCGGACGCGCTGGAAGGGATCACCCACTCCATCTGCACCCTGGAGTTCCAGGACAACCGTCGTCTGTACGACTGGGTGCTGGACAACATCACCATCGACTGCCACCCCCGTCAGTACGAGTTCTCTCGTCTGAACCTCGAATACACCGTCATGTCCAAGCGAAAGTTGAACCTGCTGGTGACCGAGAAACACGTCGATGGTTGGGATGACCCGCGCATGCTGACCGTCTCCGGTCTGCGTCGCCGTGGTTACACTCCGGCCTCCATCCGCGAGTTCTGCAAGCGCATCGGCGTCACCAAGCAGGACAACATCGTCGAGATGAGTATGCTGGAAGCCTGCATCCGCGAAGACCTCAACGAGCATGCGCCGCGCGCCATGGCCGTGCTGCATCCGGTGAAAGTGGTCGTCGAGAACCTGGCTGCCGACGAAGTGCTGACTGCCCCGGCTCACCCGAGCAATGCCGAGATGGGTACCCGCGAGTTGAACTTCACCCGCGAGATCTTCATCGATGAAGCGGACTTCAAAGAAGAGGCGAACAAGCAGTTCAAGCGTCTGGTGCTGGGCAAGGAAGTGCGTCTGCGCAATGCCTATGTGATCAAGGCCGAGCGCATCGAGAAAGATGCCGATGGCAAGGTCACCTGCATCTACTGCTCCTACGACCCCGAGACTCTGGGCAAGGATCCGGCCGATGGCCGCAAGGTGAAAGGGGTGATCCACTGGGTCAGCGCCACTCACTCCCTGCCAGCGGAAGTGCGTCTTTACGACCGTCTGTTCAAGGTGCCGAACCCGGGCGCCGAGGATGACTTCGAAGCTGCGCTGAACCCGGAATCCTTGGTGATCATCGAGGGTGCTCGTGTCGAGGCATCCCTGAAGAACGCCAAGCCGGAGCAAGCTTACCAGTTCGAGCGTGAAGGTTACTTCTGCGCCGACAACAAGCTCTCCAGCCCGGAGCATCTGGTGTTTAACCGCACCGTTGCCCTGCGTGACTCCTGGGGCAAAGTCGAAGGCTAAGCCGATGGGGCAGGGGAGACCCTGCCCTGTGTGCTGCCAATGGCCTGCGCCGGACAATAAAAAAGCCAGCTGATGCTGGCTTTTTTATTGTCCGTTATCTGCAAGTCGCGGCCGACTTATTCGTCGTGCTTGCACTCACCGGTAGCACAGTGACCGTAGAGGTAAAGGCTGTGATTGGTGAGACGGATATTGAATTTCTTGGCGATCTCGCGCTGACGCTGTTCGATCACTTCGTCGGAGAACTCGATCACCTTGCCGCAGTCGAGGCAAACCAGGTGGTCGTGGTGCTCCTGAGTGGCCAGCTCGAATACCGACTTGCCACCTTCGAAGTGGTGACGAGTAACGATACCGGCATCATCAAACTGGTTGAGAACGCGATAGACGGTAGCGAGACCAATCTCTTCACCCAGGTCGATCAGTCGTTTATAGAGATCTTCGGCGCTGGTGTGCTGGCAGTCCGGCTGTTGCAGGATTTCCAGGATTTTGACCCGGGGCAAGGTGATCTTGAGCCCGGCCTTTTTTAACGCTTGGTTGTTGTCTGCCATATTCTACTTATTCGCATTCTCGAAGGTGGGGTTATTCTGATGGACTGCCGCAGGAATGGCAACCTTGAACTCGCTTGGCCTGTCATTATAGGTCGTAGCCTCCCTAAAAATAAACCCAGCAATTCAAGGGGTTTAGCCATAAATGGCCGGTTGGATTGAAATAATCAATCGTGTCGTCCGACTTGCTGGCATGGCAGATGTTGATAAGATGTAACTTTCATATTTCTGGTCGGATGAGATCCATGGATTGGCTTTTTGACAATGCGGCCTGGGTGCGCCGCGCACTCAATGCCTGGCCCCCTTTCTGGGGTGCCGGTATCAAGATAGAGACCCTGAGCGATGACTTTCGCTACTGCCGGGTGACCCTCAAATCCCGCTGGTGGAACAAGAACGCCAACCGCACCCAGTTTGGCGGCAGCATGTTTGCCATGACGGACCCCATTTATCCACTGATGCTGATGGGCTACTTCAAGAATCGCTACTACGTCTGGGACAAGGCGGGCAGCATCAACTACATCAAGCCGGGCAAGGGCAAGCTGGTGGCCGAGTTCAACCTGACCGAGGGCAAGCTGGCCGAAATCGTGGCGGCGACCGAAGGTGGCAACAAACACTTCCCCGAATTCGAGGTGACGGTACAGGACAAGAGCGGCGAGCTGGTGGCGCAGGTCAAGCGCACCCTCTATGTGCGAGCCAAACCGGAGCACAGAGGTGAATAACAGGGAAGAATAAAGGCAGGCATCGCAACAAGCAGATACAACAAGGGCCCCGTCGGGGCCCTTGTTGTCAGAGGTATGAGGGGAAGCGGATTACTCCAGCTCGCCCAGGCACATCTCTTCGTGCAGTTGCTTGCACCAGCCCTTGACGCGCTCGGCAGTCAGCTCCGGCTGGCGATCTTCATCGATACCCAGACCGACAAAGTGCTTGTCATCGACCAGTGCCTTTGAGGCTTCAAACTCGTAGCCTGCAGTCGGCCAGTGACCGATGATGATGGCGCCTTTGGCTTCGACGATGTCACGCAGGGTGCCCATGGCGTCGAGGAAGTACTCGGAATAGTCTTCCTGATCACCGCAACCGAAGATGGCGACCAGCTTGTTGGTGAAGTCGATTTCGCCCAGATCGGGGAAGAAGTCGTCCCAGTCGGCCTGGGCTTCGCCGTAGTACCAAGTCGGGATGCCGAACATCAGCAGATCAAAGCTCTCGATGTCGGCCTTGCTGCTCTTGGCGATGTCACGGACTTCAATCAGGTTTTTGCCCAGCTCTTTCTGGATCATCTTGGCGACAGCTTCGGTGTTACCGGTATCGCTGCCAAAAAACAGACCTACACTTGCCATAGTGTTTAGTTACCCGTATTTGGTGTTAATGCTCAACGCTCAGACTGCAATGTCCACCGCAAAGGCGGACTCAATCTGTTGTTTCAGGATAGATTGGATCAGCTCGGCTCGGCTGATGTTCTGTTGTAACGCAAGTTGGTTCAGGCGCTCCAGCAACTCGGCCTCCACCTTTAACTCTACCCGCTTCAGCCCATTTTCCCGATCGCGCTTAAGCTGGTTACGCTTGTTGATCTTGAGCTGGGTCTCGCGGGGGAGTGGATTGGTCTTTGGCCTGCCGGGGCGCTTCTCATTTGCGAACAGATCCAGTGTTGTTCGATCAGTTTGCTGTTTGGCCATACATCACAGATGAAAATAAGTTAGCCGAGTCCTGAGCCTTCCCAGCCCAGTTCGATCAGCCCCTTGGCGACAAAACCCGCACAACCCAGAAACAGTACCAACCAGACGATAAAACGACCGAAACGGGGCACGTTGCCGCGTTTGAGCACGTCCTGAATGGCCAGGCCAATCAATATGAAAATGGCCACAAAGAATAACTTGAGGCCCAAACTTTCGATCAGGTCGATATGTTCACTTAGCATGGATTGCGCACACTCCTTATGACGGGCGCACTATATCACAAAGGATTTGAAACTGTTAACCGCCTGTCGACAGGAAATCCACAACCAATTTGTTGAACAGAGCCGGTTTTTCCGCATGCAGCCAGTGGCCGGTACCCGCGATGACACGCACCTTTGCCGCCGGGAATTGGGCCAGTGCCGTCTCGCTGTATTGGGGCTGCATGTAGTCAGAATCCCCCCCTTTGATAAAGAGCACCGGCCCCTCGAAGCGATGCTCATCCTCTGGCCAGCCCATGATGTTGGCGTAGTTTTGCTCAAGGGCGGGCACATTGAAGCGCCAACCCCAGCCATGCTCGCCTCTGGCGAACGATTTGAGCAGGAACTGGCGCACCCCGGCGAGCTCAATATGCTGCGCCAGCATGGCTTCCGCTTCACTGCGGCTTTGCGGCGGCGTGCGCAGTGTGGCGTTGAGTCCGGCGAACACATTCTGGTGGCGGGAATGGGGATAGGCGACTGGCGCCATGTCGGCCACTACCAGCTTGGTCACCCGCTCAGGCGCCAGCTTGGCGACCTGCATCGCCACCTTGCCGCCCATCGAGTGGCCAATCAGGGTCGCTTCGGCAATATTCAGCCGATCCATCAGGGTCAGGATATCGGCTGCCTGGGCCGGATAGCTCATCTCGCTGCTATGAAAGGAGGCACCGTGGTTGCGCAGATCGACGCTGATGACCCGGTACTGTTCACAGAGAGCACGGGCCAGCAGGCCGAGGTTGTCGAGGCTGCCAAACAGGCCGTGGATCAGAATGACCGCCGGGCCCTGACCCTGCTCCTTGAAGTTCAATATGCTGTTTTGTTGCAAAATGACACCTTGTCGGTCGTGGATGCGTATCGCTGTTTTATTTAACGCACTGGAAAGAAAAGGATTTCGTCCAACGGATGGGGAATAAATGTGGTTTTTTTTCTAAAAAATCCCGTCCGGATCGGCTATCAGTGCGGCTGATCACACACTTGGCCCGCTATTATGCCGTATTCTCGATGAGATTCATGTACATCTGCCAGCCCCTTGCTTGGGCTGTCGGGTTTGCCTATGTATAATCGCCGCATCCGAATTTCGACGAGTCCAGCGCATCCCTATGAAAACCATCGAGCTTGATGACGATCTCTACTTCTATATCGCCAGCCAGACCCGGCACATTGGTGAGAGTGCCTCCGATATCCTGCGCCGTCTGCTGGAACAGCCTGCTCACCAACGTGTGCCGGTTGCCGAGCCCGTTGCCGTCGCGCAGCCCAGTACGGTAGCCACCCAACAAGGGCTGCAAGCCCTGCTCGATTCCGGTGAGCTGCAAAAGGAAGAGAAGTCCATCAACCGCTTTATGCTCGTGCTGAGTACCCTCTACCGGGATAACCCGGAAGGCTTTACCCAGGCCACCGAAATCAAGGGGCGCAAGCGCGTCTATTTCTCGCGGGATCCCGAGGCTTTGCGCGCCAGTGGCAGCACCACCAAGCCCAAGCCGGTACCGGAGACCCCGTTCTGGGTGATCACCAACACCAACACCAGCCGCAAGCAGAACATGGTGGCCCAGCTGATGGCCAGCATGGGCTATGGCGAAGAGGTGGTCGCGCAGGTGTGTGGCGCAATTTAACGATTCTTCAAGACTCAGGCCTTGCCCGGCAAGGCCGCCATTACGCAAGGAAAACGCCATGGCTCAGCATTCCCACGCCGGTCAACCGGCCCGTTTAAGCGATCTGACCAACATCCCCCGTCTGGTCAGCGCCTACTACCTCAACAAGCCGGACATGAGCCGCCCCGAGCAGCGAGTTGCCTTCGGTACCTCCGGCCACCGCGGCAGCGCCCTGCACAACGCCTTCACCGAATCCCATATCCTGGCGGTGACCCAGGCCCTGGTGGAGTATCGCCAGCAGGCCGGTATCACTGGCCCGCTGTTTGTCGGCATGGATACCCACGCCCTGTCCGAATCCGCCTTTGCCAGCGCCGTCGAAGTGCTGGCGGCCAACGGCGTTGAAACTCGCATTCAAGCCGGTATGGGCTTTACCCCGACTCCGGTCATCTCCCACGCCATCCTGCGCCACAATGCAGGCAAGCCTGCAGCGCGCGCCGACGGCGTGGTGATCACTCCGTCCCACAACCCGCCGGAAGATGGTGGCTTCAAGTACAACCCGCCCCATGGTGGCCCCGCTGAAGGGGAGATCACCAAGTGGGTCGAGGATCGTGCCAACGCCATTCTGGAAGCGGGTCTGGCCGGTGTGAAGCGGATGCCGTTCGCCGAGGCGCTCAAGAGCCCGTTCGTGGTCGAGCACGACTATGTCACCCCTTATGTGGATGATCTGAAGAACGTGCTGGACATGGACGCCATCAAGAACGCGGGCATCAAGATCGGTGTCGATCCGCTGGGTGGCTCCGGCGTCGCCTACTGGGACGTCATCGCCAAGACCTATGGTCTGAATATCGAGGTGGTGAACTACAAGGTAGACCCCACCTTCTCCTTCATGACACTGGATAAAGACGGCAAGATCCGGATGGACTGCTCCAGCCCGTTCGCCATGGCGGGCCTGATTGCGCTTAAAGACAAGTTCGACATCGCCCTTGGCAACGACCCTGACTACGATCGTCACGGTATCGTCACCAAGTCCGGCCTGATGAACCCGAACCACTATCTGGCGGTGGCAATCCAGTATCTGTTTACCCATCGCACCGGCTGGTCTGCCGATGCGGCCGTCGGCAAGACGCTGGTCTCCTCTTCCATGATCGACCGGGTGGCTGGCGAGATTGGCCGCACCCTGAAAGAGGTGCCGGTCGGCTTCAAATGGTTCGTGGATGGCCTCTACAGCGGCGAGTTCGGCTTTGGCGGCGAGGAGAGCGCAGGCGCCTCCTTCCTGCGCAAAGATGGCACCGTCTGGACCACCGACAAGGATGGTTTCATTCTGGCGCTGCTGGCGGCGGAAATTCTGGCGGTGACCGGCAAGGATCCGCAGGCTCACTACGATGCACTGGAGGCCAAGTTCGGCCGTTCCAGCTATCGCCGTATCGACGCGCCGGCCAACAGCGCCCAGAAAGCGGTGCTCTCCAAGCTGGATCCTGCTCTGGTGGAAGCCTCAACTCTGGCGGGTGAGCCCATCATCGCCAAGTTGACCAAGGCGCCGGGCAACGATGCCGCCATCGGTGGCCTCAAGGTGGTGACCGAGAACGGCTGGTTCGCGGCGCGCCCCTCCGGCACCGAGTCCATCTACAAGATCTACATGGAGAGCTTCAAGGGCGACGCGCACCTCGACCTCATCCAGCAGGAAGCCCAGCAGATCGTCTCTGCTGCGCTTGCCAAGGCAGGCGTCTAAATCAGGTAGCCATCCTTGAGCCCCTGATGGGGTTGAACGTTGGATATAACAAAGGAGCCATAATGGCTCCTTTTTCATTGTCTGTTTTATGCCAGCGAGTTGTCAGCGCGCGGCTTTCACCGCCAGCCCCAGCTGCCACACCGCCATGGCGTAGTGGGTGCTGTGGTTGTAGCGGGTGATGGTGTAGAAGTTGGGCAGACCGTACCAGTATTGGTAGCCGGTGCCGATATCGAGGCGTAGCAGGCTCGACTCGCTGTGATTGCCCAGGCTGCTGGTTGGCGTCAGCCCCGCGCGGCGCAGGGTGGCGACCGGGTAGCGGGTCTGAAAGCCATGCTCATAGCCGGGTAGTTGGCCCTGACCACGTACCGCAACCGGTTGGCCTTTCTCCCAGCTGTGGGCCTTGAAGTAGTTGGCAACGCTGCCGATGGCATCCACCGGATCCCACAGGTTGGTGTGGCCGTTGCCATCAAAGTCCACCGCATAGCGCTGGAAGCTGGAGGGCATAAACTGGCCGTAGCCCATGGCACCTGCATAGGATCCCTTGGGTTCGGTGGGATCCATCCCCTCGTCGCGGGTCATCACCAGGAAGGCTTCCAATTCGCTCGTGAAGAACTCGGCGCGGCGCGGGTAATCAAACGCCAGGGTGGCCAGTGCATCCAGAATGCGGGTCTTGCCCATCACCCGGCCCCAGCGGGTCTCGACCCCGATAATGCCGACGATGATCTCCGGCGGCACCCCGTAGATCTGCTCCGCCCGGTTCAGCTCGCTTGCGTATTCACGCCAGAAGTTGACGCCGTTCTGTACGTTGTCCGGGGTGATGAACTTGGCGCGATAGCGGTTCCAGGCGCCGGTCGGGCCGGTGGGCTTGGCGGTAGTCGGCGCCTGGGCATCCATCAGGCGGATGATCCAGTCGTAACGCTCTGCCTGTGCCAGCACCTGATGCAACTGGGCGTTGTCAAAACCGTGCTTCTCGACCATTTTCTGGACGAACCTGTCCACGTTGGGGCGATTGGCGAAGTCCCCCTTGCTAACCCCTTGTGTATAAACGGGTTTGCTCGATGGCGCCTGATTGATAAAGGCGCTCTTGGGCTGGGGGACGACCACGGGCTTTGGCGCTGGGGCGCTGCTGCAGCCACCGAGCAGGGGGAATAACGACAGAGTGAGAAGAGAGGCAAGGCGACGCATAGGGTTCTCAAAGAGACTGATAAAAGTGTCGTCATGGTAAAACATTGTCATCCGGGCGCAAGTGTTCCGTGCGTTGCACCCAGAGCCAATTCATCGCGTGATGGATTAGCCCTTCTGTGAGGGCTGTGCTGTTTATGGCTGGGGGGGACGCAGGGTGTGGTAGCCGCTCCAGAGTCGGGTCAGGGTGGTGATGGCGCAGAGCAGGGCAAAGCCGTAGGCGAGCGGGGCGAAGGCGGCGGGCCACAGGCACATCAGCACAAAGAGGGCGATGGTCTCGCTCCCCTCGGTGAGGCCACCCAGATAGTAGAGGGATTTGTGGTGGTAGACCGGATTGTCGATGCCCCGCTTGCCCGCCATGATGGCAAACGCCAGAAAGCTCGAGCCGGTACCCATAAAGGCAAACAGCAGGGTGGCGGCGGGCAGTGCATTGGCG
>NZ_QAJD01000063.1:38058-46546 GCF_003061465.1 Aeromonas sp. HMWF017 | reverse complement strand
GCCCACCCTGTGGCGCAGCTCCCCCAGCGTGGGGGACAGCGTGCTGGGCATGGCGCAGCGCTCAGGCCCCCCCATCCCCTGGCAGCAGCTCACGGATCTCGCCCCCTACCGGATCGGCGTGGTGGAGGGGTACGTCAACACCCGTGAATTCGATGCTCTGATGGCCAGCAAGCGCCTCAACACTGCCGCCGTCGATTCCGACCTGCTCAACCTGCGCAAATTACAGCGCGACCGGCTCGATCTGGCGGTGATCGATAGGGATGTCTTTCACTGGCTCATCAACCATGATCGCAAGCTGAGCAGCGCCGGATTGCAATTTCACCCGAAGATCCTCGAACACAAGAGCCTGCACATCATGTTTCGCCCCGATCAGCAGGCGTTGCAGCAACGGGTGGCGCAGGCCATTGCCAGATTGGATATTGCCAGGCTGAGCGAGGATTATCAGCGCCGCTATCTGCAGCAAGCCCCTGCGGCCAAGTGAGCCAACCCGCTGAAGTCAGCCCTTGCTGGCAAAAATAGCCTGAGCGCTGGCTTTTTCACCCTCTTCTGCCGCAATCGAGCCCTTTTTATGCCCCTCCCCTGCAGCCCTGTTGCCGCTCTGTGCTGCCGCCATGACCACCCGATGGCTTGGCCCCGAGTGATACCACTTGGTGACAAAAATGATGCTTTTGTTAGTACGTGGTTTTTAAGTGGTTTAATCAAAAATTCATCGAGTTATTGAAGTAACTCAATTTTTTCACTTTTTCAGGGGAGCAGAATAGCAACTAACCCTTTTGGGCTAAATAAAACAGACAATGACAATTCATGGTTCAGGCTACCCGCGGCAATATGGGTTGAATCACACGAGGTAACGGAATGATCTTGATGGAATTTTTGGTGGTACTCGGCTGCTTGCTGCTGGGTACCCGCTTTGGGGGCATGGGACTCGGTCTCATCAGTGGTATCGGTCTCTTCCTGCTGACCTTCGTCTTCGGCCTGGTGCCGGGCGAACCGCCTGTTCAGGTAATGCTGACCATTCTGGCGGTGATCGGCTGTGCCGCCACCCTGCAGACTGCCGGTGGCCTCAACCTGATGATGCAGGTAGCCGAGCGTCTGCTGCGCCGTCACCCGCAATACATCACTATCCTGGCGCCGCTCACCACCTGGACCCTCACCTTCCTGTGCGGTACCGGCCACGTGGTCTACACCATGTTCCCCATCATCGCTGACATCGCGCTGCAGAAGAACATCCGTCCCGAGCGCCCGATGGCGGTGGCCTCCGTTGCCTCCCAGATGGCCATCTGCGCCTCCCCGGTCTCCGTTGCCGTGGTCTCCATGGTCTCCATTCTGGCGGCCGGTCACGGTATCGGTCAGGCTTACGGCCTGCTCGACATCCTGATGATCGCCATCCCCTCCTCCCTGACCGGTGTCATCGTGGCGGCCCTGTGGAGCCTGCGTCGCGGCAAGGATCTGGACAAGGACGAAGAGTTCCAGGCCAAGATCAAAGACCCGGAGCAGCGTGCCTTCATCTACGGCGGCGGTGAAACCCTGCTCAACACCAAGTTCCCGAAAGAGGCCTACTGGTCTACCTGGATCTTCTTCGCCGCCATCGCTGCCGTGGTATTGCTCGGTGCCAACGAAGGTCTGCGTCCGGTGTTCACCATCAAGGACAAAACCGGCCCGCTCTCCATGAACCTGGTGATCCAGATGATGATGCTGATCGCCGGTGCCATCATCCTGATGCGCTGCAAGGTCAAGCCGGGCGAGATCGCCAACGGCGCCGTCTTCAAGGCGGGCATGGTCGCCATCTTCTCCGTATTCGGGGTGGCATGGATGAGTGAGACCTTCTTCCAGGCTCACATGCCGCTGCTCAAAGAGACTCTGGCCCATGTGGTACAGGCCCAGCCCTGGACCTACGCCCTGGTGCTGTTCCTCATCTCCAAGCTGGTCAACAGCCAGGCCGCCGCCCTCACCGCCATCGCCCCCATGGGTCTGGCGCTGGGTGTCGAACCCAAGCTGCTGATCGCCTTCCTGCCGGCCAGCTACGGCTACTTCGTGCTGCCGACCTACCCGAGCGATCTGGCCTGTATCGGTTTCGACCGCTCCGGCACCACCCGCATCGGCAAGTTCATCATCAACCACAGCTTCATCATTCCGGGGCTGATCGGGGTGGTGACCTCCTGCTCGCTGGGCTTTATCCTCACCAGCATCCTGCTCTAATCGCAGTCACGTTTAACACATTGCCAGACAGGCCCCCGCTTCGGGGGCCTGCTTTTTTCCAGCTCTGTGGCCCCAACCATTTCCCCGCCACCATTTCCGGACACTATGCCTTTACCTCTGCCCCCGCCGCTGGGTAGCATGCCCCCTCGTTCACCACCGGAATCTCATCCATGTCTCGCGTCATCCTGCTCTGGAGCGGTGGCAAAGATGCCATGCTGGCCCTCTGTCATGCCCGTCAAGCGGGCCATCAGGTGGTGGCACTGGCCACCTTTGCCCCGCCAGAGCCCCGATTTCTCGCTCACCCCTTGCCGCTGGTGCGCCGTCAGGCGGAAACCCTCGGGCTGCCCCATCTGCTGGTCACCATAGAAGCGCCGTTCGATCTCGGTTATGAGCGGGCACTTGCACGGCTCAAGGAGGAGTGGCAACTCGATGGGGTGGTCACCGGCGATATCGACAGCGTGGGCGGTGCGCCTAACTGGATCCGCGAGCGCTGCCGCCCGCTTGGTCTCACCGTCCACACCCCGCTCTGGCAGCAATCTCGTCAAGCCTTGCTGGCGGATATGCTGGCCCGCAGCATCGTCGCCCACCTCTCCTGCGTCGATACCCGGGTGCTGGCTCCCGAGTGGACTGGACGCCCCCTTGATGCCGCCACCCTCGCCGAGTTACAACAACTGGCCGAGCGCGAAGGCTTCGATGCCTGCGGCGAGCAGGGGGAGTACCACACCATGGTGACCGACGGCCCGGGCTTTGCCGCCCCGCTGCGCCT
The DNA here is from genome assembly GCF_003061465.1 of Aeromonas sp. HMWF017. Classification (NCBI taxonomy): domain Bacteria; kingdom Pseudomonadati; phylum Pseudomonadota; class Gammaproteobacteria; order Aeromonadales; family Aeromonadaceae; genus Aeromonas; species Aeromonas sp. HMWF017. The sequence goes on along the minus strand of NZ_QAJD01000063.1, from coordinate 43,581 downwards.
CGATGGCTGGCAGGTGGCGCGGCAGGATCATCTGGCTTATCTGGCCGAGCCACAGGGGTAACGGCCGCAAGCCATCTGGCCCGCTCACTCAGCACGCGAAAAATCGCGATAAAAAACGGGAGGCAACAGCCTCCCGTTTGGATTTGAGCGGACCAGTGTTGAGCGGGCCATGACGACCCGAACAAGGGATAAACCGGCTTATTTCGCCAGCTTGCCCAGCACCCGCTGCAACAGACGGATGCGCGGCTCGATGCTATCGAGCAGCAGGAATTCCGCCTCCGAGTGGAAGCCACCGCCCATGGGGCCGAAACCATCGAGGGACGGCACACCTGCGGCGGCGGTGAAGTTGGCATCCGAACCGCCACCGGCCTCCAGCCAGTTGAAGGGGATCCCCTCCTCCTTGGCTGCCGCCTCCACCAGCGCCATCACGGCCTCGGTGTCGCCGCTCGGGCGCATCGCCGGCTTGAAGGTCTGGCGATCTACCTCGACCCGACAACCGGCGAGGAAGGGGTTGTTGGCCATAAAGGTGAGCCGGTCGTGTACCGCAGCAGCCTCTTCGTTACTCCAGAAGCGCAGATCGACGATCGCCTCGGCAAAGTCCGGCACCACGTTGACACCGGTGCCGCCCTGAACCACACCGACGTTCATGGTGGTGCCCGTGGTCATGTTGACCTGCTCGTTGATGGCGAGCACCCAGTGCGCCAGCTCGGTAATGGCGGAGATCCCTTCGGTCAGCGCCGAACCGGCGTGGGAGGCCTTGCCGTGGAAGGCAATGCGGTACTTGGCATTGCCCTTGCGGGCGCTGATGAGATCCCCATTGGGACGGGCAGCTTCGGCCACCAGCACACAGCCGCTCTGTTTGGCCTTCTCTACCAACCAATCCTTGGACCAGGGGGAGCCAATCTCTTCGTCGCAGTTGTAGCAGACCAGCACCTTGAGCTTGGCAAGCAATGCCGGATCCATCTCTTTGAGGGCATACCAGATAGAGAGCAAGCCGCTCTTCATATCCGACACGCCGGGGCCAAAGGCTTGATTGCCTTCGATTTTCAGCGGGCGCTTGGCTGCAGTTCCCTCGGGGAAGACGGTATCCATGTGGCCGCACAGCATCACGTCGTAGTGATCGGCACCCGGCGCATTGGTGATCTCGAGGCAGGGGCCGCACTCGGCAGCAAACTGGTGGCGAGTCACCTGCCAGCCGATGGCCTCATATTTCTCGGTCATGATGTCGGCCACTTTCGCTACCCCGGCCGGGGTGCGAGTACCGCAATCGAGGTTGATGAGCGGGGCCAAATCGGCCAGATAGCTATCGAGGGAAAACGGACTCTTTACAACTGTCATTATCTTCTCCATGCAACAATCAGCGTTGATGGCCGATCGTCTATTGCAACAAAGCGACATAGTGAGAAAAAGGCGGGCAGCCATGCCACCCGCCCGACCGGTAAATTCCAAACACCACTACATAACCCACATCACTACATGAACAGCAGATAGTTGAGGGTCAGCGCCGTCACCAGCGCCCCCGCCATCGGCACGCTGGTGCGCTTGACCACGGTAAAGGGCGACACCTTGGCAATCCCCGCACAGGCGATCAGCACCGCCGCAATCGGGGAGACGGTACGGCCGATACTGGAAGCGAGCTGCATCGGCAGCAGCATGGTCACCGCAGGTACGCCAAACTTGGCCGCCACCGCCGGTGCCAGGGTCGAGAAGCTGAGGAACGCCGCGTTGCCGGAGCCCATGATGACCGCCGCTACCATGATCAGCACCACCATCACTAGCGTCATCAGACCGCTGCCGATACCGGCATTGCTGGCAGAGTGCAGCAGGGTATCGATGGCGCCGATGGCCTTGAGGGATTCGGCAAACAGCTCGGCACAGACGATGAGCGCCACCACCGGGCCAAACACCTTGCCCATACCGTCGAGGAAGCTCGACAGCCCCGCGAATGCGGTACGCACCGAGCGGCTACGCAGCAGCTCGCACAGCATGCCGATAAAGACCGACAGCAGCATGGCTACCTCCACGCTCATCTTGATGTCGCTCACCAGCAGCTTGGAGAAGGTCATCATCAGCACGAAGGGGATGATCGGCAGCAGGGCATACCAGGTAGGCGCCTGCACGCTCTCGGTGCCCTGCTCGTCCAGCTCGGCGTGATCGCCGCGATGGAGCGCCGGATCCCAGCCATCCTTGCGATCGCAGTGACGCTGCCAGAAGAAGTGCAGCACCATGGTCACCAGCAGCATGGGGGCCACCAGCCAGATCTGGTAGTCGACAAAATAGCTGGTCGGATCCATGCCGGATTGACCGGCGGAGAAGATGGCGTTGGTCTGGGTCGGGCCAATTTCAAACGCCTGTGAGGTGGCGATGACGCCACAGGCGGAGGCCGGGCTGATGCCGAGGTTGCGCATCACCGGATACATGGTGACCATCAACAGCAGGCCAAGGCCGGTAGCGGAGGTGACGAACAGGGAGACGAATACCGCCACCAGATAGCAGATGGAGAGCATCAGGTAGCTGGACTGGATGCCTGCCACCGGTTTGACCGCCACCCGCACCAGCGCCTGGGAGGCCCCGATATGGGACATGTAGGTGGCAAAACCCGCCACCGCCATGATGATGAGGCCAAGTCCCGCCGCGCGGTAGGAGAAGATCCCCTTGAACACTTCGAACAGGTCGAACAGGGCGAAACCGGTGCTCTTGTCAGCGGGGAGAATGGGGTGCAGCCCCAGCCAGTAGGCCACCGCAAAAATGGCCATGCCCGCCAGCGCCAGCACCGCCTGCGGGTTGTAATCCTTGATAATGCCGTAGACCACGGCGACCAGAACGAGCAAGACGAATAAAAGTTCCAATATTCACTCCTGATAAATTTATCGAAGAGCGAAATCTAGTGATCTGACCACTGTTTTCCTTTGATCCCTATCAATAAAGGTGCCGTCACCGTGATTCATTAGCATAATATGTCGACCATGTAACAATTTTTCGTTATTTCAACTGCCGAAAAACCTTTATCACCCCATATCCGGGAATTGTGTGACGCGACTCCCCTCTTTTTTGCGTTGGATCAACATCTGACGGCGCCGAACTGGCGAAGATGCGCTTCGACATATAGCGACCATTTCGCGCCGGAGAGAGTTATGACAAGCCAAGCCACCGCAGGTGCTTCGACCTGCGACTACAAGCTGTGGGACATCCTCGTCGAGTCTGCAAAGGAACGCACTACCATTCGTTACTCCAAACTGGCCAAGCAGGCCGGGCTGGAGCAGTGCCAGGATGAACTGCGCACCCTGCTGCAACGCATCCGCATGTACTGCACCGAAAACAACCTGCCGATCCTCTCCGCCATCGTGGTGGACGACGTGGGCAAATACACTGGCCTCTCTTCCAGCCTGCCTGATGCACCCTGGGAACGGGCCCGGGTCTTTGACCATGAGTGGACCACCCTGCACTGATTGAGGTGCTTGATAATGCCGACCAAAACGCGCCCGCTGGCGCGTTTTGGCTATCTGGCCTTTGCCCTTTCTCTTTTTCTCCTGCAAAAGCGGCTTTTCTCCCGCAATAGCCGCCCCATTGGGCACGCCCGCCCCACTGCTTCTGACCTTGTGCTCAAAATCGCCGTTCAGGTGTGACCAGTTCCGGTAAAACCCGCGAGCCGGACCATCGGCGTTGCCATGGGATTGCCACAATGCCAGAATCGGGCCCTTGCACTGCGTTGATTCGGATTTTCGGGCACGGCCACGGCCAGCGCCCACAAGAGAAGGACTCCCCATGGCCACCACCCTCTATGGCATCAAGAACTGCGACACCATCAAGAAAGCCCGCAAGTGGCTGGATGAGGCCGGTATCGACTACCGCTTTCACGACCACCGCGCCGACGGCCTGAACCCGGACGATCTGGACAGCTGGCTGGCCAAGCTCGGCTGGGAAGCGCTGCTCAACAACCGCGGCACCACCTTCCGCGCTCTGCCGGATGAGGCCAAACAGGGGCTCGACACCGCCAAGGCGCGCGCCCTGCTGCTGGAACATCCGGCCATGATCAAGCGCCCGCTGCTGGATCGTGACGGCGAACTGACCCTGGGTTTCAAGGCTGATCACTACCAATCCCTCTTCTCCCGTTAAGGACAACTAAGGACAACTGATGTCGGATGTCATCGCACTGGCCAAGGATCTGATCCGCCGCCCCTCCGTTACCCCCCTCGATGAAGGGTGCCAGACCCTGATGGCGGAGCGCCTCGCCAAGCTCGGGTTCGTCATCGAGCCCATGGTGTTTGAAGACACCACCAACCTCTGGGCCCGCCGTGGCAGCGAGGGGCCGCTGTTCTGCTTCGCCGGTCACACCGACGTGGTGCCCGCCGGGCAGCTGGACAAATGGCACACCCCGCCGTTCGAGCCGACCATCAAGGATGGCGTGCTCTACGGGCGCGGCGCCGCCGACATGAAGGGCTCGCTGGCTGCCATGGTGGTGGCGGTCGAGCGCTTCGTGGCTGAGCATCCGGATCACGCAGGGTCCATCGCTTTCCTTATCACCTCCGATGAGGAGGGGCCCTTTATCAATGGCACCACCCGGGTGATCGACACCCTGGAAGCGCGTAACGAGAAGATCCGCTGGTGCATCGTCGGCGAACCCTCCTCCACCGCCGTGGTCGGGGATGTGGTGAAAAATGGCCGCCGCGGCTCCATCACCGGCGATCTGCTGGTACGCGGGGTGCAGGGCCATGTGGCCTATCCCCATCTGGCGGACAACCCCATTCACAAAGCCGCGCCAGTGCTGGCGGAACTCGCCGCTACCGTGTGGGATGAGGGCAACGCCTACTTCCCCCCCACCAGCTTCCAGATCGCCAACATCTCGGCCGGCACCGGCGCCTCCAACGTCATTCCGGGCGAGCTGCAGGTGCAGTTCAACTTCCGCTTCAGCACCGAACTGACCGACATGGATATCCGCGAGCGGGTCGAAGCACTGCTTGATAGACACGGTCTGGATTACCAGCTGAACTGGACCCTCTCCGGCCAGCCGTTCCTCACCGACACCGGTGCGCTGCTCGATGCCGCCGTGGCGGCCATCGAAGCGGTGAACGGTCAGCGACCGGCCCTGCTCACCACCGGCGGCACCTCCGACGGGCGCTTTATCGCCCCCACCGGCGCCGAGGTGATTGAGCTCGGCCCCGTCAACGCCACCATTCACAAGGTAAACGAGTGCGTGAAGGCGGACGATCTGGATCTGCTGGCGGACATGTACCAAGGGGTGCTCGAGAGATTGCTGGCATGACGCAGGAACAACTGCTGGGGCTCGATGAGAGCCACCTTATTGTGGTGGGGCGCGGCCCCCATCGTCTGACCGCCGCCACCGCGGCGGCCTTCAACGACATGCAGGTTGCGGCCGCCTATGAGGGTTTCAACCTGCAGGCGGCCTCCAGCTGGCGCAGCTTCGAGCGCCAGCTCGCCATCTGGAATGGCAAGTGGCGCGGCGAACGGCCTCTGCTCGATGCCAACAGTCAGCCCATCGATGCCCTGCAACTCGGCGATGAG
>NZ_QAJD01000063.1:0-38048 GCF_003061465.1 Aeromonas sp. HMWF017 | reverse complement strand
ATCCTGCGCTGGAGTGCCCTGCCCGGCACCAGCCGTCACCACTGGGGGACCGATCTCGATATCTACGACCCGGACTGCCTGCCCGCCGATACCAAACTGGCACTGGAGCCCTGGGAGTATGAAGCCGGGGGCTGGTTTGCAGATCTCAGCGAGTGGCTCAGCGATCACATGAGAGACTTTGGCTTCTTCCTCCCTTATGCCAAACCGGTCGGGGCCGAGAGCGGGGTCGCCTACGAGCCCTGGCATATCAGCTTCTCGCTAGAGTCCGACGAGCAGCGACTCGATCCCGCGGCACTGGCGCTTTGCCTGCAACAGGCGGATATTGAAGGCAAGTCGACCATATTGGCCAACCTTGATGAAATTTTGGCCCGTTATGTCACCACCTGTCCTGACGAAAGGAAAATCCCATGAATCTCTGGCTGTGGATAGGGTTGCCGCTGCTGTTCCTGCTCGGGCTGTTTCTCAATGCCATCAAAGACATGAAACGGCTGGAGAAGCAGTTGCCCAACTACAAGGACAAGATCCGCGAAGTGAAGGATGACGAGGACGACTGAATCCCGCCCCATCCCGTGGGGAGCGCCCTCGTGCTCCCCTCTCCCTCAGCTGTGCCGTTTCACTTTTTCCCGCCCTCTCCTCCCTGCGCATCCTGAAATCGACGCTCCTTTGACTCCGCTTTCGTTAACCCCGTCACAGTCAGAATATGGCGCGGCCATGCTGAAAAAAGGGATGAAAAATGTAAGAAAGTGCAAATTGATGCACAAATAAGCCACACAAGGGGGGCCTAACTGCATATAATGTGCCTACTTTGCACATTACCAGGAAGGAGTTCGCCCTTGGATGCCGCTACCATCAACAGTTTCTTTTTTGTCGCTGCCCTGTTGGTGGGAGCCAGCGTACTGTTGAGCGCCCTCTCTTCCCGCCTCGGTATTCCCATTCTGGTTATCTTCCTCGCCGTCGGCATGCTGGCCGGTGAGGATGGCCCCGGTGGCATCCACTTCGCTGACTACTCCATCGCCTATCTGGTGGGCAACCTGGCGCTTGCCATCATCCTGCTCGACGGCGGCATGCGCACCCGGGTCTCCTCGTTCCGGGTCGCGCTCTGGCCTGCCCTGTCGCTCGCCACGGTCGGGGTGGCCATCACCACCGGCCTGACAGGGCTCGCCGCCGCCTGGCTGTTTGACCTCAACCTGATGCAGGGGATGCTGATCGGTGCCATCGTCGGCTCCACCGATGCGGCGGCGGTCTTCTCCCTGCTCGGCGGGCGCAGCCTCAACGAGCGGGTGAGCGCGACGCTGGAGATAGAGTCAGGCAGCAACGACCCCATGGCGGTGTTTCTCACCGTCACCCTGATCGAGGTGCTCGCCACCGCCCAGCAAGGACTGGATGCGGGCTTCCTGCTGCTGCAACTGGTCAAGCAGTTCGGGCTGGGCGCCGGGATTGGCCTTGGCGGCGGCTGGCTGCTGTGGCGTCTCATCAACACAGCCCGTCTGGCGCCGGGACTCTATCCGCTGCTCACCGTCAGCGGCGGCCTACTGATCTTCGCCCTCACCACGGCGGTCGGTGGCAGCGGCATTCTCGCCATCTATCTCACTGGTCTGTTGCTCGGCAACCTCGCCCTGCGCAGTCGCAGCACCACCTTGTCGGTGCTGGACGGTCTGACCTGGCTCAGCCAAATCGGCATGTTTCTGGTGCTGGGGCTGCTCGCCTCACCCCACAAACTGCTGCCCATCGCCCTGCCCGCGCTGGCGCTGGCGATGTGGATGATCCTGTTTGCCCGCCCGGTGTCTGTCTGGATCGGGCTGCTGCCATTCAAGAACTTCGCCCCCCGCGAGCGCTGGTTTATCTCCTGGGTTGGCCTGCGCGGCGCGGTGCCCATCATTCTGGCAGTGTTCCCCATGATGGCGGGGCTGCCCAACGCTCAGCTCTACTTCAACGTCGCCTTCTTCGTGGTGCTGGTCTCACTGATTTTACAGGGCAGCTCGCTACCGCTGGCCTCAAAACTGGCGCGGGTGGAGGTACCGGCACCGCCGTCGCCCATCAACCGCTCGGGGCTCGAGATCGATCTCGACAGCCAGTGGGAGACCTTCGTCTACCAGCTGGGGGAGGAGAAGTGGTGCATCGGCTCGCCGCTGCGGGATCTGCAGATGCCCGCCGGCACCCGGATCTGTGCCCTGTTTCGTGGCCGCGAGCTGCTCCACCCCTCGGGCAGTACCTGTCTGCAGGCCGATGACATTCTCTGCGTGATTGGCCATGAGCGTGACCTCCCCGCCCTCGGCCAGCTGTTCAGTCAGGCGCCGGAGCAGGATCTCGGCCCCCGCTTCTTCGGTGACTTCCTGCTGGAAGCGGCGGCACGGCTGGTGGATCTCGCCCCTCTCTACGGGCTGGATGTGAGCGAGGTGGCGGATCAGACACTGGGCGATTTTATTGCCAGCCAGTTGGGCGATAATCTGGTGGTCGGTGACAACATCGAATGGCAGGGCCTGATCTGGACCGTGGCCGAAATGGACGAGAGCGTGCCGAGCAAGATCGGGGTGCGCTTTCAGGAAGAGGACCCGGTCTGACCGACCGTCCCGTATCAAGTCCCCAGCAAGAAGGGAGAGAGTTATGCCATATCAAAGTTTGCTGTCCGGCCCCCTGCCCCCCGCAGCCAATCTGGGGGTGATTGAAGGCTTTTTTGGCAAGGGATGGAGCTGGCAGGCCCGCGCCCGCTACGCCCAGTGGCTGCCACGCCACGGTTACGGTTTCTATATCTATGCACCGAAAGAGGATGGCTATCTGCGCAAGCATTGGGCCCTCCCCTGGCCCGAGCAGCAGTTGGCCGATCTCGCCGAACTGGCGCGCCAGTGCCGCGCCAACGGGCTCGCCTTCGGGGTGGGCTTGAGCCCCATGGGGGCGCATCACGACTACGATCGTAAGCGCCCGGCGCTGCTTGAAAAAGTGCGCCTCATCGACGAGATGCTGCAGCCCGATATTCTGGCTGTGCTGTTTGACGACATGAAGGGGGATACCCCGGATCTGGCCCGTCACCAGCTCACCATCGCCCACGACATCGCGGCCCACAGCAAGGCGACCCGCCTCATCTTCTGCCCCAGCTACTACTCGACCGATCCGGTGCTGGAGAAGGTGTTCGGCACCATGCCCCCCCGCTATCTGGAGGAGCTTGGCGAGCAGCTCGACCGCCGTTTCGAGATTTTCTGGACAGGCCCCAAGGTCTGCTCGACCGAGTATCCGGCGGTACACCTCAAGCAGGTGACCGAACTGCTCGGCCGCAAGCCCTTCCTGTGGGACAACTACCCGGTCAACGATGGCAGCAAGGCGAGCAGCTACCTGCACCTGCGCGCTTTCGAGAATCGCCCTGCCGAGCTGGCAGAGCTGGTCTCTGGCCACGCGGTCAACCCGATGAAACAGGCGGCGCTCTCCGCCCTGCCCCTCGCCACCCTGCCGATGAGCTACCGACTCGGCAAGCAGTACGACCCCGACAAGGCGCTGCATGCCGCCCTCAACGCCACCTGCGGCCCGCAGATCTCGGCGATGATCGAAGCCGACCTGCCGCTGTTTCAGGATCTGGGGCTGGCACAGCTCACCCCAGAGCAGATTGCCGCCCTCAAGGCGCGCTATCTGCCGTTTCGGGATCAAGCCTGCGTCGACGAAATAGTGCGCTGGCTGGACGGGGAGTATGTGTTCGACCCCGACTGCCTGACCGACTAAACCGCCCCCTGCGGGGCAGAAAGGAGGTTGTATGGATGCACACCTGCTTTACCAGAATCTGGCGGTGATCGCCGCCTTCTTGCTGATCTACAGCCTGATCGCGGGGCGCTTCGAGTCAAAACTGGTCAACGGCCCCCTGCTCTTTCTGCTGACCGGCTGGTTGCTGGGGCCGGGAGGGCTGGAGCTGCTCTCCCTCTCTATCGACAGCGCCGGCATCAAGCTGCTGGCCGAGCTGACGCTGGTCATCGTGCTGTTCAACGATGCCGCCAACACCAACTGGCAGGTATTGCTGGCCAACCGCCAGCTCCCTATCCGGCTTTTGCTGATTGGCCTGCCCCTCACCCTGGTCTGTGGCGCCCTGTTTGGCCACTGGATTTTCCCCGACTTGCCACTGCTGGAGATGGCGATCCTCTCCACCATTCTTGCCCCCACCGATGCAGCGCTCGGCAAGGCAGTGGTCAGCAACCCCGCGGTGCCTGCACCGGTGCGCGAAGGGCTCAATCAGGAGAGCGGCCTCAACGACGGCATCTGCGTACCGGTACTGCTTCTGCTGCTTGCTCTTATCGCCCCCACAGAGCAGCACGCAGGCACCGCCACTCTTGCCATCACCCTGATGCTGGAGGAGATCGGCATTGGCCTGCTAGTCGCCTTTGTGCTGACCAGCCTCACCATCCGGCTGCTGAAAATCTCCTATCTCAACGGCTGGCAACTGCCGCTCTGGCGCCAGCTCACCATGCCGGGGCTGGCCCTGCTCTGCTTTGCGCTGGCACAGACTCTCGGGGGGAGCGGCTTTATCGCCGCCTTTGTCGGCGGTCTCTTTATCGGCCACCGCCTGGGCGAGCACAAGCACGCCTATATGGATAGCTGTGAAGGGTATGGTGACCTGCTCTCTGTGGTGATCTGGATGGTGTTTGGCGCGACCCTGATGCCCATCCTGCCGGAGCTGCTGCACTGGCAATACTGGCTCTATGCCGTTGCCAGCCTCACCCTGCTGCGGATGGCACCGGTCTGGCTGAGCCTCATCGGCACCGGCCTCAAGCCCGAGCTCAAGCTCTTTATCGGCTGGTTCGGGCCACGGGGCCTTGCCAGCATCGTCTTTGCGGTAATGGTGCAGCAAAACGAGCCAGCCCTGATAGGTCAGCGCCCCATCATCGCCACCGTGCTCTGCACCATCATATTGAGCGTCATCCTGCACGGCCTCACTGCCAACCCCTGGGTCGAGCGTTTCAAACCGCGCTGAGCCACCCTGCGCCCATAAAAAATGCCACCGACCGGTGCAATGCTGTTCAGATAAGCACTTTATTGACTGATTATTCATAAATTAGATTTGAGTTGGGGGGGGCAAGGCTGTGTCCAGTCGATCTTCCTCCAGCCTTTATCCAGCGAGGCTTGCAATAGAAAGAGGGAGGCATCATGCCTCCCTCGCTTTTTTGTCCTGATACTACGTGGACTGGAACTCAAATTCTCTTAAGTGAACAGCATTGCACCGACCGGTGGCATTTTTCTTTCGTGGCGTGGGTCACAGACGGCTCTTAACCTAGCGCCAGCCAGACCCCCACCCCCAGCATCAAAGTACCGGCAATGCGGTTCATCAGGGTGACGTTGCCGCTCTTGGCGAGGAAGTGGCGCAGGGTGCGGCCACCGCTGGCGTAGAGCAGCAGGCAGGAGAACTCGATGACCAGGATCAGCGCCACCAGCGCGCTGATCTGCAGCGCCATCGGCTTGTCGGCAGAGATAAAGGGGGGCAGCAGGGAGATCATGAAAGCCCACCCCTTGGGGTTGGCGATGGCGGTGACAAAGCCCTGCACCGCCAGCCCCATGGCGCTGGTCTGCTGACCGGCCGAGAGATCCGCCGGAATGGCCATCTTCCCCTTGGCCTGCCACATCTGGATGCCGAGCCACATCAGATAGGCGCCCCCCACATATTTGAAGGCGGCGAAGATCCCCGGATAGTTGAGCATGATGGCGGCTACCCCGATCACCGACAGCACCGAGACCAGCCCGACCCCAATCAGCTCCCCCCACATCATGTGCAGGGTTCGGCGCACACCCAGGCTCATCCCCAGGGTCATCGACAGGGTCATGCACATGCCGGGGGTCACCGAGACAAAGAAAAAGGTCGGGATAAACAGAGCCAGAATGGCCGGATCGATCCAGCTGGACACAACACACCTCCATATGACGAGAGCGGAAAATCACGAAAACGGGACAGGATTGACACAACCCAGCCAGTTGTACCACATATTCAGGGGATAAAGCGCTCAATCATGCCTAAATGGCTCCTTTCTCACAAGGAAAAACCTTTTCTTCAGCACATTTCAGCAATAAAAGCCTGTGACAGCTCCTGACGTGCATGTGTAAGATGTCGGCTCCTCCAATTCCGGATTAGAGCCATTTATGTCATTGAATAATCTATCAATACGTGTCCAGGTCTTGATACCTTTGCTGCTGGCCAGCCTGCTGATGATGGTGATGATCGCCATCAGCAAACAGGGTCTGGATGAAGCCATCAATGACATAGATGAGACGACCCAGAGCGTGGTCCAGCACAAGGACGATATTGCCAAACTGATCCACGCCACCTACCGGCTGCGCACCAGCGCCATCTATGGCCTCTACGATGCCAAGCTGTTTGCCGCACTGCCCGCAAACCTCAACAGCGCCGAGCAGGAGATCAACGCCATCCTCGGCCGTCTGGTGCTCCCCGGTGCCGAGCAGGATAACCGGCAGGTCGCTGCCGCCCTGCAGGCCTACCTCAGCCATACCCGCAGCAACATGCTGCCGCTGCTGGCGCAAAAGCATCAGGGTGGCGGCGATCCGGTCGCCTACGAGGCGGCCCGCCTCCATTTCCGCGAGCTGGGTGAACAGCTGATCAAGCAGATCGACAGCATGTCCGCCCACATCAACCAGCTGATCCAGCAAGAGCTGGCAGAAGAGCAGGCCCACTACGACGCCACCCTGCTGCGAACCCTGCTGCTCACCGCCGGTACCCTGCTGGCTGCGCTGATCTGCGGTTGGGTTCTCTCCGGTCGCATCGTCAGCCCCATCAGTCAGCTACAAGAGGTGATGCACGCCGTGGCGCAAGGGCGCTTCAACGTGCGCGCCAAAGCGGAGGGCAACAACGAGCTGACCCGTCTGGCCAAAGATATCAACCTCACTCTGGGGCAACTTGGTAGCACCATCGAGAACCTGACCGGGATCAGCAACAGCGTCGCCTCCGCCGCCACCGAGCTGGCCGCCGTGATGACCCAGTCCGAGGCCAATGCAAAGCAGCAGCACAGCGAGATCGAACAGGTCGCCTCCGCCGTGACCGAACTCTCCAGCACCGCTGACAACGTCAACCACAACGCCGCCGTCGCCGATGAGCTGGCACGGGATGCCAATGGCCGTGTCGAACAGGGGCTCGCCCTCTTTACCGAAAGCATCGCCGCCAACAGCCGGATGGCAGGCAGTCTGGAAGATGCCGCCGCCATCGTGGCCCAGCTCAAATCCCAGTCCGAGCAGATCGGCAAGGTAATTGAAGTGATTCAGGGGATCTCCGAACAGACCAACCTGCTGGCGCTCAATGCCGCCATCGAAGCGGCCCGTGCCGGTGAAACGGGACGTGGTTTTGCAGTCGTGGCCGACGAGGTAAGAATGCTGGCTGCCCGCACCCAGGACTCCACCAAGGAGATCCAGGCCATCATCGAGCGGCTGCAGAGCCAGTCCCAATCCGCCAACAACGGCGTGCAGGAGACCCTGGAGATCCTCAGTCATAACCAGCGCTTGTCGGCTCAGGTGCAGGATCTGCTGAGTGGCATTACCGGTGCCGTGCGCCAGATCAACGACGCTAACGCCCAGGTCGCCACCGCCGCCGAGGAGCAGTCCTGCGTTACCGCCGACATCAACCGCAACATCAGCAATATTCACGAGATCGTGAGCCAGAGCTCCTCCGGCATCAGCCAGAGCGCCAGTGCCAGCAACGAACTCTCCCTGCTCGCCGAGCAGCAACGCAAGCAGCTGGCCCAATTCCAGCTGTAAGCGCACAAAGTGAACCAGACAAAAAGGCCCGTAAGGGCCTTTCTTGTTGATGGAGCAATGGCTTTGTCTCTGTTTTAAACGCCATTTTTTGGCCGTTGGTGCCATAAGGGGCTGGGCTGCCCTGTCAAATATCGGTATGGTAGAGGCACGTTACTCCCCCTCACGTGAGCACACCATGAGCCTGAGATTCAAGAAACCCGCTTTTATCGCCCTGGGGCTCATCGCCCTCATTTCCGCCGCCTGGCTCGACTACTACCTGCCGGAGCACACCATCGCTACCATCACAGGGGTCGAGGTGAAGCGCACCGACAAGGATGGCCCTATCAGCCAGAAGAACCCGGCTGACGGCCCCACCACCGACGTCTATTACATTTACACCGAGCGCCCCGGCGAGAAGATCCGGGTGTTTCGCAATGAAGATACCGAGTGGGGCTGGCCCTTCTACTTCAAGTTCAACGCCGCCGACGTCCAAGCCAAGGCCAAGTCCATGGAGTTCGAGAAACGCCTGGCCATCATCACCTCCTACGGCTGGCGCGTGAACATGTTCTCCATGTTCCCCAACGTCACCAAGATTGAGAGCACTGAGCCTGACGCCTCCACCTGGAGCTTCTTCCGCTGGTTCTGGTTCGGCCTCTGGGCACTGGTGATGGGCAAAGCCGCCATCGCAACCTGGCGCTACTTCGATCGTCTCGAGGATGAGATCTGATGGAGCCGAGCAAGACCCGCACCAGCTTCTACCGGCGGCTCTACGTGGCCTGGCTGATCAGCCAGGGCACGGATACGGTACCTGCCATCATGGAGGCGACCGGCATGCCGCGCCGCACCGCGCAGGATACTCTAAGCGCACTGGCCGAACTCGATATCAGCTGCGCCTTCGAGCAGACCGAGGGGGCTCGCCACCTGCAGGGGCACTACCGCATCAGCGACTGGGGGCCCATCAATCCAGCGTGGATCAAGGCTCAACTGCCGCTTATCAAAGAGACGTTGAGCTATCCCTGAAATGATGTCGAGTCAGGCCTGCGACTGGGTAACCTATTGCAATCCGGCATGGATCAAGGCCTAGCTACCTCTTATCAAGAAGACGCTGAGCTATCCCTGATCAAGGCGCTAAGCAACAATAAAAAAGAGGGGCCAGCCGGCAAGGCTGGCCCCTCTTTTTTCAGGCCGATGACGCGACAGGTCGCCCTACTCGGGCATGGCCGAATCCTCAAGCTCCCCGTCAGACTCGCCGCGGGTGCAGTCGATGATGGAGCGCTTGGGGTTGTTGGGATCGCGCAAAAGCAGAGGGGCTAAGCCCTCGTCATGCTTCTGCTCGTCGCCAAACTCGCTGCCGTAGGCGTTGTGGGTCAACCGGCGGGCATTGGCAATGGGGGTATCGACAAAGAGGGCATGCACTTCAAAGCTGGAGGCGGGCACGATAAAGCCGACCACCGGCAAGCCGTGCAGCTCCTCGTGCACCTTGTACCAGGCAAAGCCATCGCTCACCTTGTAGGGGGTGTAGTTGGCCAGTTGTAGATTGGCGGGCCTGCCCGTCTCATCCACATAGAGATCGGTAAACTCGCAGGTCGCCAGCCCCTGCCACATCCGCTCGAATGGCGTCGCACAACCCGTCAGTTGCAACCCGGCCAGCAGCACCAAGCCTCTCTTCCACATTCCCCGCCCCTTCTTGCAAAAACGAACCGGCGATCAGTCAAACGCCCGCAGCCGCGTCACCAGCAGATCGATAAAGCCCGGACGATCCAGCCCCAACAATACCAGCGCATTAGCTGGCTTGCCGGTCAGACCATAACGATCCACCACCGTCATCCCCACGGTATGCTCCCCTCGGGTCTCGATATCGACCCGGCACTCGACCCCATGGAACAGCTCGGGAGCCAGCAACCAGGCAATGGTACAGGGGTCGTGGAGCGGTGCGCCAGCAAATCCCCACTTGGGGTCCCGATGGTAGATCATGAAAAAATCGAGCAGACCGGCCACACACTGGGCCACCGGATTGGTGATGGCGCGTACCCGCTCGATATCCTCGTCCATCACCTGCGCCTCGTGGGTCACATCGAGGCCGCACATGGTGATGGGAATGCCCGACTTGAAGACCATATCGGCCGCTTCCGGGTCCACATAAATATTGAATTCCGCCGCTGGTGTCCAGTTGCCGGCCCCTGCGGCGCCCCCCATCAGCACGATGCGAGCGATCTTGCTCTTTAGCTCGGGGTGAGCCGCAAGCAGCAGGGCGATATTGGTGAGCGGGCCAGTCGGCACCAGGGTCACAGGCTGCGGGCTCTCGAGCAGACACTTGGCCATCAGCTCAATCCCCGTCATCCCCTGCGGTGCAAAGGCGGGATCCGGCAGCTTGGGGCCATCGAGGCCCGATTCGCCGTGAACGTTGTCGGCGATAATCAGCTCGCGGGCCAGTGGTTTCGGTGCCCCCGCCGCCACCGGAATATCGTCCCGCCCCAGCAAGGTGAGGATGCGCAGGGCATTGTTGAGGGTCTTGTCCGGCGTCTGATTGCCCGCACTGGTGGTGACCGCCAGCACCTTAAGTTCAGGGCTGGCCAGCGCCAGAATGAGGGCGATGGCGTCGTCGTGGCCGGGATCACAATCAAGAATAACGGGCAGTGCCATGGAGAGACTCCTTACAACATAACAGGGAGCCATACCTTAACAAGCAAGCCTCGGATGAACTCGGGAAGGGGTCACAAAACGGGGCCTTGTTGCTGACATGAGCGGTTTGTACTGCACACCGCCTCGCTCAAAGCAGCTCATTATCAAGAGGTTGTGTGGCGCATCCCGTTCATTTTCCGAGGCAGCGCACCGCCCATTCGCCCGGCCGCGCCGGTTCGGGTATGATCGCACCCCGTTTCCAACCTGTGCCACCTATGTCCGTTATCCTCGACACCTTTATCGCCCCGCCCTGCAGTGCCGCCATCGAGATCCTGTTCGAAGATGAACACCTGCTGCTCATCAACAAGCCGAGCGGCCTGCTGAGTCTGTCGGGCAAGAATCCGCAAAACCTCGACTCGGTTCACTATCGCTTGGTGCAGGATTACCCCGGCTGCACCCTGGTGCATCGCCTCGATTTTGGCACCTCAGGCATCATGGTGGTGGCCAGAAACAAGGCCATCAATGCCCTGCTCTGCCAGCAGTTCAGTCAGCGGGCGGTGAGCAAGGCCTACAGCGCCCTGCTGTGCGGTCATCTGATTGACGACGAAGGAGTTATCGACGCCCCTATCGCCAAGGATCCGTCGATTTTCCCGCTGATGAAGATCTGCGCCGTCAGTGGCAAACCCGCCCGCTCCCGCTATCAGGTGATTGATCGGCTGGAGCAGCAGATGCAGGGGCAGACCGTGCCTTTGACCCGGGTACGACTGGTACCACAGACCGGTCGCACCCATCAGCTGCGCATCCACAGTCAGCTGCTGGGCCACCCCATCCTCGGCTGCGATCTCTATGGTGGCCTGCTGCTACCTGGCTGCGAACAGGCCCCCCGGCTGATGCTGCATGCCAGCGAGCTGGATTTTGTCCATCCGGTGAGCGGCAAGCCGATGCAAGTGTGCTGTCCAGCGCCGTTTTAGAGGCAATCAGTAGAGACAAACAGCGCGAGTGCGACGGGATCAGTGAAAGGGGTGACGGGAGAGGAAAGGCGGTAAACGGCGGATAAAGATAGGGGCCGCGCTTTCGCAACGGCCCCCCCCCCACTCTTTGTGGTGCTATCAGATCAGCTTGCGGGCAGCGCCCAGTACGATCTTGATGGCATCAGATTCGGTCTTCGCCATGGTCTCGGCGTTCGGGATCTCTTGCTGGGTACGGTTGACGATAACGCCAGCCACCATACCGGCACGCAGGCCCTGGCTGGAGCACATGGTCAGCAGGGTTGCGGACTCCATCTCATAGTTCAGCACGCCCATGGCTTGCCACTCTTTCATGGAACCCTGGAAACGGCTCACTACGCGGCCGGATACGGTGTCGTAACGCTCCTGACCCGGGTAGAAGGTGTCAGAGGAGGCAGTCACACCGATGTGCAGCTTGGAGCCCATCTCTTTGGCGGTGTTCACCAGCGCGGTGGTGCAGTCGAAGTCGGCAACAGCCGGGAACTCCATCGGTGCAAAGTGCAGGCTGGCACCGTCGAGGCGCACGGAACCGGTGGTCACGATCACATCACCCACGTTCAGGTGCGGCTGGATGGCGCCGGTGGTGCCGATACGCAGGAAGGTGCGGATACCCAGCTGGGCCAGCTCTTCTACCGCGATGGAGGTGGACGGGCCACCGATACCGGTAGAGCAGATGATCACGGCCTTGCCGTCCATCTCGCCGCGCCAGGTAGTGAATTCACGATGGCTGGCCAGGTGCACCGGGTTATCCAACAGCTCTGCGATACGCTTCACGCGCTCGGGGTCACCGGGGACGATCGCCAGGGTGGCGCCTTGCAGATCCGCTTTCTTCAAACCCAAGTGAAATACATCAGACATATTGGACTCCTGGTTGCCCCCTGCCAGCATGGTCAGGGCACAAGTTAAGATGATTCTTTATGATACTTTCAAGCCTTTACCCCCCTCTTCGGGGAGGCGCCAACTATGGTCGAAAGCGCTTTCCAATTCCTTGAAGCGCCTCACACTTCCACGCATTGACAGTGACAAACATTGCGCAAAACGTTTGCTAACCCAATGAAATAATTGACAAACGTTTTTCTGCAAATCGAGTCAGATGCGGGAAAGTCAAGCCTGGTTCAGCGCTTAATTAACGACTCGTGATCGACCCCGTAAAGTTGCAAACAAGATGCTTTTGTATCCCTTTCTAGATGGTAGCCTAGCTCTCAAATACCACTTAATGGCTAACTATAGGAAGTCCATCATGGCTACATTCAAGTTCTATATTCCCGCAATCAACCTGATGGGTGCCGGCTGTCTGCAAGAGGCTGCCGCCGATATCAAGGGTTACGGCTATCGCAAGGCGCTGATCGTCACCGACAAGATCCTCAACCAGATCGGTGTGGTCGCCAAGCTCACCACCCTGCTGGCTGAACATGGCATTGAAAGCGCAGTTTTCGATGAGACCAAACCCAACCCCACCACCAGCAACGTCGAAGCGGGTCTGGCGATGATCAAGGCCAACGGCTGCGACTGCGTCATCTCGCTAGGGGGCGGCTCGCCCCACGACTGTGCCAAGGGCATCGCGCTGGTGGCCGCCAACGGTGGCAACATCAAGGATTACGAAGGGGTGGATCGCTCCGCCAAGCCGCAACTGCCGCTCATCGCCATCAACACCACTGCCGGTACCGCCTCCGAGATGACCCGCTTCTGCATCATCACCGACGAAGCGCGCCACGTGAAAATGGCCATCATCGACAAGCACGTTACCCCGCTGATGTCGGTCAACGATCCCGAGCTGATGCTGGCCAAGCCGGCTGGTCTCACCGCCGCCACCGGTATGGATGCCCTGACCCACGCCATCGAGGCCTATGTCTCCACCATCGCCACCCCGGTGACCGATGCCAGCGCCGTGATGGCCATCGAGCTGATTGCCAAGCACCTGCGCACCGCCGTTCACCATGGCGATGACCTGCATGCCCGCGAGCAGATGGCCTACGCCCAGTTCCTGGCCGGCATGGCCTTCAACAACGCAAGCCTGGGCTATGTGCACGCCATGGCCCACCAGCTGGGCGGTTTCTATGACCTGCCCCACGGTGTCTGCAACGCCGTGCTGCTGCCCCACGCTCAGGCGTTCAACGCCCAGGTAAGCGCCGCTCGCCTGAAGGATGTGGCCCGCTACATGGGGGTGGACGTGAGTGCCATGAGCGACGAGCAGGGCGCCGCCGCTGCCATTGCCGCCATCAAGCAGCTGGCGCTGGATGTGAAGATCCCCGCCGGTCTGGAGCAGCTCGGCGTCAAGGCCGATGACTTCGATACCCTGGCCAGCAACGCCCTGAAAGATGCCTGCGGCTTCACCAACCCGAAACAGGCGAGCCACGAAGAGATCGTCGCCATCTTCCGCGCGGCGATGTAAAAGCCACCGGATTGCCAGAAAGGGTCGCAGTGCGGCCCTTTTTATTGGCTGATGGATCAATGGCTTTTTACTTCCGTGGAGGGAGTCGGTATGATTTGCCGAGCCAAAAAGACTGTATGGATGATCTGAACTCGATATGCGGATGAAACACCTGATTGCCGCGGCTTTGACCGCCCTCACCCTCTCCGGTTGCAGCCTGGTCTATCGTATCGATATTCCCCAGGGCAACTATGTGGAACAAAAACAGGTCGACAAACTGCGCCAGGGGATGACCCGCGAGCAGGTCAGCTATGTGCTGGGGACCCCCATGCTGCGTGACGGCTTTGACCCCAACACCTGGTACTACCTCTATGAATTCCAGCCAGGCCACGGCGACAAGGAGCGCAAAGAGCTCACCGTCACCTTTGCCAATGACAGGCTGACCACAGTGACGGGTGACTTCCCGCTGCCAGCAGCTTTCAATACCCCGCTCTGATATCCCGCAAAACCGGCCTCGCGCCGGTTTTGTTTTATCCTGCCCCGCGTAATTCATCCTGCCCGACAACACTGAGTCATTTCTCCCCATTGCAGCTGCCCGCAAATTGCCTGATGCTGATGAGCCGCCACCATGGCATCAACACCATCGAATGACACAGGGAGAATCCCCATGAGCCGGATCCTGATTGCCGGAGCCAGCGGCCTGATCGGTCGCGAACTGGTGCAGCAACTGCCTGCCGAACATGAACTGACCCTGCTCTGTCGCAAGCCGGGCAAGGAGGCGCACCACTGGCTGCCGGTCAATTTTGATGATCTGGCCAGCGTCACCCTCTCCCGCCCGGTCGATATCGCCTTCTGTGCCCTCGGTACCACCCGCAGGGAGGCGGGCTCTGCCGAGGCGTTTCGCCGGGTCGATCTCGACTATGTGGTCGCCTTTGCCGATCTGGCCCGCCGCCACGGCTGTCAACGGCTGATCGTGGTCTCGAGCATGGGAGCCAGCGCATCTTCCCCGGCTCTCTATCCGCGTACCAAGGGGGAGATGGAGCAGGCCCTGCTGGCCCAATCCTGGCCACGGCTCGCCATCGTGCGGCCCGCCATGCTGCTCGGGAATCGCCAGCCACCGCGCCTCTCCGAGCAGATCTTTCAGACCATCTACCCGCTGTTTCGGCCGCTGCTGGTGGGCAAGCTCGCCCGCTGGCGCGCCATCGAGGCCAGTCAGGTGGCTCGCGCCATGATCGCCCTCTCGAAACTGCCCGCCGGGTGCGAGATTGTCGAGAACGAGCAACTGCTGGCCCTCTGAACCCGCCCTTCCCCACTGATTACGCACAGTGCTGCAAAAACAAAAGAGCAAGCCAATTGGCTTGCCCTTTGTTTATCTGTTGGCGAGGTACCCTGACCGCCTCTTGCCATCACAGGCCGCGCTCAACTGTCAGGGCAACATCCATCAACCGCGAATATGGTCGATAAAGGCGTCGATCTGCTCGCGAGTGCAGGCAGGGTTCATAAATACCGCCTTCTCCCCGGCGATGTAGGAGTACTTGCCGCGGGCATCGTAGTCAGAGTGGGCCACCGCCTCCACCCAGTTGGTGTAGAGCCCCACCTTGCCGCGCCCCTTGAACAGGCTGCGGTGGTAGTCAGTGTTGCGCTGCAGTCGCGCCTTGTAGGCAGGGTCGCTGGAGCGGGCCAGCTCGAAGGCGAATTCGGCCTCCGGATCGCTCACCCACTCGGGGTTGTAGATCTTGAAGCCGACGCTCGGCCCCTGATTCTCCTGCGCCACCAGCTTGACGTTGCCCATCTGGCTTAACCGGAAGCGGAAGTAGTTGGCATTTTGCAGGCAGTGGGCCAGCACGGTGCGATACCCCTCCACCCCCATATAGTTGAGCGCCGCATAGGCACCGAACAGACCACTCGCGCCACGGGAGCACTCGATGGTGGATTGCAGGTGGGTCTGGCCCTGAATGTCCCGCTCGAAGTAGGAGA
Source organism: Aeromonas sp. HMWF017 (assembly GCF_003061465.1). NCBI lineage: Bacteria > Pseudomonadati > Pseudomonadota > Gammaproteobacteria > Aeromonadales > Aeromonadaceae > Aeromonas > Aeromonas sp. HMWF017. The sequence goes on along the minus strand of NZ_QAJD01000063.1, from coordinate 22,364 downwards.
AGTTCTCCGGGTCATTCTCCATCGCCTTGAGGTCATCCTGCTCCTTGATCATCACCAAGCTGGAGGTGTAGGGCACATAGCCCCACTTCTGGAAGTCGACGGTGAAGGAGTCGGCATATTTCAGCTCAGCAAAGCGCGCCACGTTGCGCTCGATCCCCGCCAGAGTCGCGCTGTTGATGGCGAGCGGGTTGGCGGCAAAGTCGTAACCCAGGAAGAAGATCATCGACCAGCCGATGGCTGCATCGACGTGGATGTGAGGTTTGACCGCCACTTCGAACTGCTCGCACAAGCGATTGCGCAGCTCGAACACGGGTTTCACCTGATCCACCCCGAAGGTGTCGGTGGTACCCATGGTGAGCATGATGGTGGGCACCACGTGTTTCAGGGCAAAACAGGCGGTCAGGGTGCGCTCGAGGTGGTCGAGATCGATATCGTTGTTCTCCCCCACCTGAATGCGGATAGTCTTGTTTTCGATGTCGACCCCGAGCAGGGAGAGGTTGGTGATATTGGAGTAGTGACCGCCCTGGGAGTTGATGATGCGGTAATCCTGATAGTGGCCTAGTCCCTTGTGCTTGGCCTCCGGCAAGGTTTTGCGAATGCCGAGCAAGTAGCCATAGAGGTTACAGAAGGTCCCCCCCTGGGTAAAGATGCCGGTGGCGCGCTCGGGATCATAGCCTGCCAGCAGCGCAATCTGGCGCACCACCTTCTTCTCCAGCTCCTCGGCCACTCCGGCATATTCGGAGTAGACCAGATTGGGGTTGGCCAAAATGCCCAGCTGGGCGCCATAGATAGCGGGATCCGCCGACATGGTGATGACATTCTCGACGCTGGAGGGGTTCTCCCAATCCTTCGACAGCGCGGCGGCAAACAACAGCTCGGCCATCGGCTCGCCCGGGGTGCGCATGGTGGCGGGCACCGGCATGGTCTCGCAGAGATCGGCCAGGCGGGCACGGCCATCAGGCCAGGCATTCAGGCGGGCATCGGGGGCCAGGCCACGGGCCCGAAATTCGTTGAGGGTGGCAAATCCGGGTTCGCGAAAAACGGGCCAGAGATCGGGATTGCGCGAGAAAAAGTTGGCTTTGACGGTGGCGAAACGGGCGGAGAAATCGGGATGGACGGCATTGACGCTTTCGTCTTGCAGATAAACTAAGTCACTCATTTTTATACCATTAGTACAGCAAATGTGCGGCCGTTATACCCCTGTACCAGCGGGGCCGACAGTGACAATATCTAATGGCCTACCCTACTTTTTGTCATGTATCAGCCATCACAAGGGCTGGCAAAAAGGCGCCTTTGAGGCGCCTCTTTATATTTCGTGATCTTGCTCCCATCCTGGCTGACAGCGCCCTCACTACCGGACCGCCACCAGTACAGCGCTCCCCTCAACGCAGGGAGGCCAACAGCCACCGAGCAAACTCCGTCAGCTCACTCTGCTGCTGCGGGAAGGCCGCCAGCCAGTGCTGCAGGCGCGCGGAAACAGCGTCCGGTCGATAGCCGCAACCCGCCAGTTCGGCCGCCAACCGATCAAACGGGGCCGGCTCCAGAGTATCGCTAAAGAGCTGCGCCCGGGTGATGCCCCCTTTCTCCACATCAAAGTGCAGCTCCACCCCGCCCCAGCTGAACCGCTCCTCCAGCAGATGGCTGAAGGCCGGGGCATGGCCATAGTTCCACTCCCAGCTGCGCTGGCGGGCGAAGGTCTCGGCAAAGCCCGGCAGATCCGGCATCTGCTCCGGGGAGATATGCTCGGGCTCAACTCGCGCGCCGTAATGGTGGAAGAAGGCCTCGGCAAGCGCCTCGCTCACCTGTTGATGGTCGATCCCCGGCAGCAGTTCGCACAGATTGGCCACCCGGCTGCGCACCGAGGTGATCCCCTTGGTCGCCAGCTTCTTGGGGTCGGGGTTGAGATAGTTGGCAAGGCGGCCGAGATCGGCGTCCAGTAGCAGGGTGCCGTGGTGGAACCCGCGATCCAGAGTCTCCCGATAGGCCGACCCCGATACCTTGCGCTCCCCGTCAGGGGTGGCCACCAGCAGATCGTTGCGACCGGAGGCAAACGCCTCGATCCCCAATCGCTTGAGCCCGTCCAGCACGATGGCGGTGGAGACGCTCTTGTCGTACTCCGGCTTGCCCGCCATGAAGGTGAAGCAGCTGTTGCCAAGATCGTGGAACACGGCACCGCCACCGCTGCTGCGACGCGCCAGCGTCACCCCGTCCTCTTCCATGCGGCGGGTGTTGCACTCCTTCCACGGGTTCTGGGCCCGGCCAATCACCACGGTATTGGCATTGCGCCAGAGGAACAGCACCCGCTGACGGGGATCCATCTGGCGGAAGATGCACTCCTCGACGGCCAGATTGAAGAGGGGATCGTGAGAATCGGAGACAAGCAGACGCAAGCGGGACATAAAAAGACCTTATCCGGAACTGGGGGCAGCATGATAACACTGACGGGGTACCATCACTGAGCTGTCGCACATTAACCGGTGCGCAGCAGCCGCGATACATTTGCGTCACACCTGACTGTCCTATAAAAGTATCTATTGATATAACGACACAGCTTGACGTGCAACCACGGAAAAAATGCAGTTTAGCCACAATGATAACGATAAAGACGGGAAAAAGTGGCTAGAATGCGACCACTTCGATAGGCCATATGACTCTCTTATTGGTCACATAACTTGCAAAAAAGCGGCATGTATCCATCCCGTGTGATGAACGACACAAAAATGACTTTCCAACCCCCCTATACCCCATTGCAAACGCCTTTTCTACCCTTGCAGGTTACACAAAATTGCTTGAATCTAGCCTAGACACCGCTCCCGAGAGAAACGTTGTATGACGGAGAACGCAGCCCCCCGCCAGCGCCTCAGCTGGTTTCTGCCAATGCTGGTCAGTATGGTCATTGCGACCCTGATCTCTCCCCCCGTGCGAGCCGGCGAGCAGGTCATCGTCCAGTTGCCGTGGCAACACCAGTTCCAGTTTGCCGGTTACTACGCGGCCATCGCCAAAGGGTTTTATCGGGAGGCCGGTCTGCACGTCACCCTGCGCGAAGCGGACTCCCGCACCGATGTGGTCAGCGAGGTGATCTCGGGAAAGGCCCATTTTGGCATCAGCGGCAGTGATCTGCTGCTGGATCGGGCTGCCGGTCGTCCGGTAGTGGTGCTCGCCGCCCTGCTGCAGCACTCGCCGCTGATCCTGCTCACACTGGATCGGCCAGATATTCGCAACCCGGCCGATCTGGCCAACAAGCGACTGATGCTGGAGCCAGGCTCCAACGAGCTGCTGACCTACCTTTCTCACCAGACCCGCAGCCGCGACTGGGTCACCCTCCCCTACAAACAGGGGATACAGGCACTGCTGGCGGGCAAGGTGGATGCCATCAGCGCCTACAGCACTACCGAGCCCTTCTATCTGCAACAAAAAGGGATCCCCTATCGGGTCTTCAGTCCGCGCTCCATCGACTTCGACTTCTACGGCGACAACCTGTTTACCTCCGAACGGGAGCTGATCACCCGACAGGATCGGGTCTACGCCTTCCAGCAGGCCAGCCTCAAGGGGTGGCGCTATGCGATGGACAACCCCGAAGAGATGATCAACCTCATCATGGAGCAGTACCCGACCGGCGCTGGCCGTGAACAGCTGGAGTTCGAGGCTCGCGAAACCAGAGCGCTAATGCAGCCGGATCTTGTCGAACCGGGTTATATGCAGCAGGAGCGCTGGCTGCAGATCGCCAAAACCTATCTGGAGGCGGGCATGCTCACGGTATTGCCCAACCTCGACCGCTTTATCTACGACCCGGCGCAGGAGCGGCTGCGCCAGCAACGGCTGCTGCTCGACAAGAGCGTAGCGGTCGCCATGCTTATCACCTTTACCCTGATGACCCTGCTCGGCATCTTCTTGCACCTCTATCTGCGGCTGCGTCAGGAGGCGCGGGATCGCCAGCGGCTGACCCGTGAACTGGCCCAGAGCGAGCAACACTACCGCTTCGTGGCGGAGAACAGCGCCGATGTGATCTGGACCATGGATGCCGCCAGCTTGCGCTTTCGCTATGTCAGCCCGGCCATCGCCCCTCTGAGCGGCTACGAAGCTCCCGAGTTGTTTGCCCTGCCCCTCAAACAGCTGCTGCCGGATGCCTCAAGGCAACTGCTGCGCGAGGAGATCTCCGCCACTCTGGAGGCTTGGCAGCGGGGAGAACATGACCAGACTCGCCGGGTCATTCGCACCCAGCTGCGCCACAAGGATGGCCATCTGGTGGCGACCGAGACCATCACCACCCTCCATGGCAACCACAATGCCCAGCCGGAGGCGATCCTCGGGGTCACCCGGGATATCACCGAGCGGGCAGCGCGAGAGGAGATGATGCGCCGCCTCGCCTTCTACGATCCCCTGACCGGTCTGCCCAATCGCCGCTTGCTGCAGCAACGACTCAAGGAGCTGATGGAGCAGGAGGCGCCCCGTCCGCTGGCATTGATGTTTATCGATCTCGATCACTTCAAGCCGATCAACGACACCTTCGGCCATGAAACCGGGGATATTCTGCTCAATATGGTGGCCGAACGGATGAGCCACTGCATGCGCAAACAGGATCTGGTGGCACGGCTGGGGGGCGACGAGTTCGTTATCTTGCTGCCGGAGACCGGCGACGAAGTGCTGGCGGTGGCCGACAAGCTGCACCAGCAGCTGCGCCATCCGTTCCAGCTGGAGGGGCAGGAGCTGCTCATCTCCAGCAGTATCGGGCTGGCGCTCTATCCCGAGCACGGCGAGGATGCCAAAACCCTGATGCACCACGCCGATCAGGCCATGTATCAGGCGAAGAATCGCGGCCGCGGCCGGGTCTGTCTCTATACCGAAGGCCTTGATCCCGAGCAGGGCGCCCTGCTGTGGCAACCCGGCCACGAGTGCGGTCACCCGCGCATCGACGCCGAGCATCGCCAGCTCTTCGTATTGACCAACCGGCTGCTGGAGCGGATGAAAGATCAGCACGAGGATCCGGCCCCGTTTCTGGAGAGTCTGGAGAGCCTGTTCGACATGGCCCGCCACCACTTCGCCTTTGAAGAGCAGATGCTGGCGGAGATCGACTATCAGGAACTCGTCAGCCACCGTCAGGATCACCAGCGTCTGCTCAACAAAGCAAGCCAACTGCTGCACGCTGCCAAAGCGGGGACACTGGGCAACGACGAGCTGCTCAACTTCATCATTCAGGAGCTGGTGGTCGGCCACATGAGTCAGGCGGATCGCCGCTACTTCCCTCTGTTCAGATCTGAGCGCTGCGTGCCGGTTGCGGAGGTGGTCACCTACTCCCCCCCTGTTCAGCCCCGAGCGTAACGCGCCTCTTGCGAAAGGGGCGACCTAGTCACCGCGCAGGGCAACTACTGGGTCGAGACGCACTGCTCGTAGCGCAGGAGCGACCCCGGCCAGCAGGCCGACCAGGGCGCTGCAACCGAGCGCCAGCAGCAGATAGAGGGGATGGAGGGTGAGCGGCAAGCCGGCCGCCAGCAGGGCAAGCAGCAGCTTGAGCCCGCCGAGCAGGGCCAGCCCTATGGCTCCGCCCAGCAGCGCCAGCACCACGGCTTCGAGCAGGAACAACAATAGAATGCGCCGCCGCGGGCAACCCAGCGCCATCAGCAGACCCACCTCGGGGATCCGCTCCTGCTGGGCAATGCTCATGATGCTGAAGATGCCGACCGCCCCGATCAGCAGCGAGATAATGCCGAGCCCGCCGACCGCCAGCTTGATGATGGAGAGGATCTTGTCGAGGCTAGTCAGCATGTCCTGCTGGGAGGTGAGGGTAAAATCCTCGGCGCCGTGGCGGGCGATCAGCACCCGCCGGATCTGGGCCGAGATGTCGGCCTCCCTCTGTCCGGCGCGATAGATGACGTCGATCTCCTGCAATCCCTCCTTGTTGAACAGCGCCTGGGCATGGGCGGCGGGCAGATAGATCATGTCGTCCAGATCAAAGCCGAGAAATTGCCCTTTGGGGGCCAGCACCCCGGCCACCCGAAAACGGCGATCACCGGCCCGCAACAGGCTCCCCGGCGCATCGCCACCGGGAAACAGCTCCGCCGCCACCTTGGCCCCCAGCACCGCATAGGCGCGGGGCATGGCACTGTCATCCGCAGGCAAAAAACGCCCCTGCACCAGGGTGAGGCGCCAGCCGGAAAGCGCCGCCGGGCCGGTGCCCAGAATGGCGGTGCTGCGGGTCAGCCCGCGGCTGCGCACCTCCCCCTGCCCCTGCACCACCGGCAGTGCCGCCTCGATACCTGGCAATCTGGCGAGGACATCGGCATCCTCCAGCAGCAGGGGACGGCTGCTGGAGAGAATACCGGGCGGGCCGCCGGCGGTTTCGGTTTTGCCCGGAGTCACGGCGATCAGCCGGGTGCCAAATTGGGAGAAGCTGTCGAGCAGATAGAGCCTGAGCCCCTCGCCAATGCCAGTGAGCAGGGTCACCGAGGCGATCCCGATGGCGATGCCCAGCGCCGACAGCAGGCTGCGACTGCGCCCCGCCAGCAAGGCGCGCCACAACCAAAACAGCAGATCGGCGGCGCGCATCAGCCACCGCTCCATTGCCCGCTGCGCAGGCTGCTGACCGGATCTTGCCGTGCAGCCCGGGAGGCGGGCAGCCAGCTAAAAAACAGCCCGGTCAGCAGGGCCGCCGGTATGGTGCAGAAAGTAGCGAGCAGAGGGACCGCCGCCGGAAATCCGGGCCAGATCAGCCCAGCGAGGGCCACCAGGACATAACCCAAAACCGTACCAAACAGCGCACCACTGCCGCTCAGCAGCAGCGCTTCCCACAAAAACAGCTGGCGGATCTGGCGACTGTCGGCCCCCAGCGCCTTGAGCAGGCCGATCTCGCCGGTGCGCTGGCGGGTGCTGATCAGCGCCAGATTCATCATCATGATGCCGGAGACCAGCAGGCTGATGGCACCGATGCCGGCAACCGCCAGGGTGAGGGTCGAGAGAATGGTGGAGAAGGTGGCCAGCATGGCGTCGCGGCGCACCACGGTCACATCGAGCACCCCGTGGCGCGCCTGCATCAGCTGCTCCAGTCGCTTGACCAGCGGCGGTACCGCTTGCCCCGCCAGCGGCTGGATCAGCAGCCGAAACAGCCCCTCGGTGTTGAACAGCCGCATGGCGCTACCGACCGGGATCAGCGCGGCCTCGGCCATGTCCATCCCCAGATTGCTGCTCTGGCTGGTGAAGACCCCCACCACCCGAAAGCGGCGATTGTCAAAACGCAGCCACTGTCCGACCGGATCGACCTGACCGAACAGCTCACGGGCCACCTTGGCCCCGAGCAAGACGGCCGGTCGATCCTCTGCGGCATCCCCCGGCAGCCAGCGGCCGGAGAGCAGCTCCAGCCCGTGGGTATCGCGCAGCCCGTTGCTGCTGCCAAGCAGCATGGTCTGGCGCAGCCGCGCCCCCTGTTTGGCCTCGGCAAAGCCCATCACCAGCGGCACCAGCCGCACGTTTGGCTGGTGCTGGCCAAGGTAGTGCATGTCATCGAGAGTGATCTGCCGCAGACTGTTGCCGGTGACCGGCGGCAGCCCACCGGTGGTCTCCTTGCGGCCCGGGAACATCACCAGCAGATCCTTGCCAAGGGAGCTGAACTGGTCGGCCACATAGCGCCTAGCCCCCTCCCCCAGCGCGGTGAGCAGCAGCACAGAGGTGACGCTCAAACTCACCGCCAGGATCAAGACCAGCGCCCGTGAGCGCTGGCGCAGCAGGGCCACGGCGGCAAAGCGGATCACATCGGGGCGCCGCATTCAGCCACCGCCGCTATCAATGTTGATGCGGCCATCGTTCATCAGGATCCGCCTGCCCGCCCGTTCCCCGAGGCGCGGATCGTGGGTCACCACCACCAGCGTGATCCTCTGCTCCCGGTTGAGCTCCTCCAGCAGGGTAATCACCTCCTCCCCGGAGCGGGAGTCAAGATTGCCGGTGGGCTCGTCGGCCAGGATCAGCCGCGGCGCCATTGCCATGGCCCGGGCGATGGCTACCCGCTGACGCTGACCGCCGGAGAGCTCGGCAGGGCGGTGTCCGGCCCGGTTCTCCAGCCCCAGATCCCCCAGCAACTGCTGGCTTCGGCGATGGCGCTCGGCGGGGGCGATCCCGCACAGCATCAGCGGCAGCTCGACGTTTTCACGGGCGGTGAGGCGGGAGATAAGGTGAAACGACTGGAACACGAAGCCGATGCGATGGCCGCGCAGCTGGGCCAGCGCTGGCTCTGACAGGGTGGCGGTGTCCTCCCCTCCCAGCCAGTAACGCCCCTCATCGGGCCGATCCAGCAGCCCCAACACATTGAGCAGGGTCGATTTGCCGGAGCCCGAGGGGCCCATCACCGCCAGATACTCCCCCTCGGCAACCCGCAGGGAAACACGAACGAGGGCAGCCACTTCGCTCCCCCCCAGAGTGAAGCGACGGCTGACTGCATCAAGGCGAATGAGATCACTCATCCGTCTGCTCCGTGGCGGCGCTGAAAGGGCCCTCCCCGACAATCTGTCCGGGCTGGGCCGCCAGCCGATCACCGGCAGCGAGCCCCTCGGCGACTTCAATCCAGTTCCAGTTCTCCACACCCCAGCGGGGTACCACACGCACCAGCTTATCCCCTTCCAGCCGCAGCACACTGCCATCGTCGGCCCGGCTGCTGGCCGCTACCCGCAGCACATCGGTGGCGCGGGTCACTTCGACTTCGAGGTCAGCGCTGTAGCCGATAAGCAGGGGCACATCGGTGGGCAGGGCAGTGAGCGCCGCCTCCACCTCCACGGTGCGGGCCTGCTTCTCCAGCTCCTTCACATAGGGGGCGATACGGGTGACGGTGGCGGCAAAATCGCGCCCGGGCATGGCATCGAGCAGTACCCGGGCAGACTGGCCCACCTTGGGGCGGGCGGCATCCACCTCATCGATGGGGGCAGAGACATAGAGACAGCGATCGTCGATGAGATCGATAACCGGGGGCATGGCCACTCCGGGCGGTGAGGGGGTCATGTATTCGCCCAGCTTGCTGTTGACCTCCGCCACCACTCCGGCAAACGGCGCCAACAGGCGACGCTCGCTCAAGCGAGCCTCCACCTGGGCAACCTGCGCCTCGTCGACCCGCTCCTGCTGACGGGATGCCTGACAGACATAGCGGCGGGTATCGGCCAGATTCTGGGCCTGCTCGGCGAGGGTGCGGGAGGTGAGATTTTTGGCCAGCAAGGAGGCCAGCCGGTTGGCCTCCCGCTCGTAGTAGGCCGCCTCGCTGCAACGCTCCTCGCGCTGGGTCTTGCCAAGGGCCTGCTGGGCACGGGCACGGGCAAGATCGGCGTGAATATCGTCACTCCAGAGGGTCAGCAGCAGATCTCCCTGCGCCACCCGCTCCCCGGCCTTGACGGCGATCTGCTCCACCACGCCGCCACCGGACAGACTGAGTCCGGCCCGCTGACACGACTTGATGGTGCCGGCCCGGGTGTTGACTACAGTGACCAGCACATCCCCCAGCCCGACCTCAGCCAGCCTGATCGGCGTCGGCTGCGGTCGCCACCACCATGCTGCCGCAGCCACCGCTACCACGGCGCCACTTCCCCACCACAACCAACCTCTCTTCATCGCGCATCCTTTCGCTAGTGACTCCCGTCATGAGCGTCGGGAGAGCAGGGCATAATAGAGTAAGGGTATCACCACCAGGGTGAGCAAGGTGGAGACCAGGATCCCGAAAATCAGGCTGATAGCCAGTCCGTTGAAGATGGGATCATCGAGGATAAACAGGGCTCCGATCATCGCCGCCAACGCCGTCAGCATGATGGGTTTGGCCCGCACCTGCGCCGCTTCGATCACCGCCAGCTCGAACGCCACCCCGGCGCGGCGCTGCTGCTCGATAAAGTCCACCAGCAGGATGCTGTTGCGTACGATGATCCCGGCCAGGGCGATCATCCCGATCATCGAGGTAGCGGTAAACTGGGCCCCCAACAGGGCGTGGCCCGGCATCACCCCTATGATGGTGAGCGGAATGGGAGCCATGATGATGAGCGGCACCAGATAGGAGCGGAACTGGGCCACCACCAGCAGATAGATGAGGATCATCCCCACGGCGTAGGCTAGCCCCATGTCGCGGAAGGTCTCGTAGGTGATCTTCCACTCACCGTCCCACAACAACGCCACCTCCCCCAGCTTGTCGGGCTGCTGCACGTAATATTGGGGCAGGTCGATGTCGGCACCGGCGGCAAACATGCCGTAGAGCGGGCTGTCGGTGTGGCCGCCCATGTCGGCCACCACCATCACCATGGGCTGCATGTTCTTGTGCATGATATAGCTGGGGGCCACCTCATCACGGCGACTCACCAGCTCGGAGACCCGCACCAGCTGGCCGCTCTGGCTGCGCACCTTGAGGGCCAGTACGCCCGCCAGATCCCGTTTGTCACCGGGTGCCAGTTCGATGCGGATCGGCACCGGATACTTGGCACCGTGCCCCTGCAGCCAGCTGGCATCCTGATAACCCACCCCGCCATTGAGGGTGTTCACCAGATCCCCGAGATCGACCCCGAGCAGGGCCGCCTTGCTGCGATCCACCACCAGCCGCCACTTGGGCTGCGGGTCGGTCAGATAGATATCCACATCCACCAGATCCGCCGTGGCCACAAAACGGGCCTGTACAGCGCGAGCGGCCGCTTCGCGGGCGGCCTGAGTCGGGCCATAGATCTCGGCAACGATGGGGGACCAGACCGGCGGGCCGGGCGGCACCTCAACGACTTTCAGGTTGCCCCCTGCCGCACTGGCGATGGCCTGCAGCGGCTCCCGAACCGACTGGGCAATCTGGTGACTGCTGCGATCCCGTTCATGCTTGTCCACCAGATTGACCTGAATATCACCCACGTTGGCGCCGCTGCGGATAAAGTAGTGGCGCACCAGGCCGTTGAAATTGATGGGGGCTGCGGTGCCGGCGTAGACCTGGTAATCCTTCACCTCAGGCACCTTGGCAAGCTCTCGTCCGACCGCCAGCAGGGTGCGCTCGGTCTGCTCCAGGGTCGCCCCCTCCGGCATATCGAGCACCAGCTGAAATTCCGACTTGTTGTCAAAGGGGAGCATCTTGAGCACCACCCACTGCACCACCGGCATGGCGGTAGCCGCCCCGACCAGCAGCAACACCACCAGCCAGAGCTTGCGTCTGGCCTTCTTGGCGCCATCACCGATCAGAAAAGGGGTCATCAGCCGGTGAAAAAGACCCGCCTTGGCTTCACCGTGGGCACCGTGCGCCTCCCCCTTGAGTAAATGGCTCGCCAGCCAAGGTGAGAAGATAAAGGCCACCAGCAGGGAGATAAGCATCCCCATGCTGGCATTGATGGGGATGGGGCTCATGTAGGGGCCCATCAGGCCGCTGACAAAGGCCATGGGTAGCAGGGCCGCGATCACGGTCAGGGTCGCCAGTATGGTCGGCCCCCCCACCTCGTCCACCGCACCCGGAATAAGATCCTTGAGTGCCCCCTTGCCCAAACCGCGATGGCGGTGGATGTTCTCCACCACCACGATGGCGTCATCCACCAGAATGCCGATGGAGAAGATCAGCGCAAACAGCGACACCCGGTTGAGGGTAAAGCCCCAGGCCCAGCTGGCAAACAGGGTCAGCGCCAGGGTGATGACGATGGCAACGCCCACCACCAGCGCCTCGCGCCAGCCCATGCTCACCAACACCAGCAGCACCACCGCCGTGGTGGCAAAAATCAGCTTGCCGATGAGGGTGTTGGATTTGGTCTCGGCGGTGACGCCGTAGTCACGGGTCACCGTCACCTCAACCCCGGCAGGGATCAGCCGATTCTGCAAACTCTCGACCCGCACCTCCACCCGCTTGGCCACCTCGACCGCGTTCTGGCCGGGCTGCTTGCCGATGGCCAGCGTCACCGCCGGGTAACTGGCCTGCCCCAGCCCCATCCAGCTACGCTTGGTAGGGGTCTCCTGACCCAGAGAGACCCTGGCCACCTCCCCCAGATAGAGCGGCTTGCCGTCGTGCAGCCCCACCACCAGTTCTCTAGCCTCCTGCTCGCTTTGCAGGAACTGCCCCACCTGCACTTTAATCTCACTGTTGTTCTGCTCGATAGCCTGTGTCGTGCCTACCTGATTGGCGGCCGCCAGTCGCTGGCTCAGTTCGCCCCAGCTGATGCCGTGGGCGCTGAGGGCCGCCGGATCCGGCATCACCCGCAACACGGCACTCTGGCTGCCCAGCGTGTAAATATCGCGGGTACCGGGAATGCGCTTGAGTTCGGTCTCCAGCTCATGGGCGACCCGGGTCAGCTCGGGAGCCCCCAGTTGCTTGCTCCCCTCTTTGTTCCACTCTTTGCTCCATAAGGTCAAACTGACGATAGGGACATCATCGATCCCCCGGGGTTTTACCAGTGGCTGACCGACTCCGATCCCCTGTGGCAACCAGTCACGGTTGGAGTCGAGCTGGTTGTTGAGATCGACAATGGCCTGCTCGCGGCTTACCCCCACCTTGAACACCACCACCAGCAGGGCGCCATCGGGTTGGGAAAAAGAGTAGAGGGTATCGATCCCCTTTATCTGGGAGACCACCTGCTCGGCTGGGGTGGTAACGAGAGAGGCCACTTCAGCCGGAGTGGCTCCCGGGAAGGGAATGTAGACATCGGCGAAGGTGACATCGATCTGCGGCTCCTCCTCCTTGGGGGTCACCAGCACTGCAAACAGGCCGAGCAGCAGCCCCACCAGCGCCAGCAGCGGGGTGATAGCCGAGCCCTGAAACAGCGCAGCCAGCCGACCGGCAGGTCCCAGCCTCTCCTTGTTGCCATTCAGCTCGCTACTCATGGGCCACCTCCTGCTGCTGCGCCCATGCATCGGGGGCCAGTTTGTCACCGGCTTGCAGCCCGGCCAGGATCTCGCACTGTCCCTCGACGCAATGGCCGACCCGCACCGGTGTCAGGGCCCAGCCAGCGGGTTGCTGCAGATAGACACCGTTGAACTCCCCTTGCCGCAGCAGGGCGCGATCCGGCACCTGCAACACCTGACGTTCACCCTGTTTGAGCTGCACCTTGAGCCACATGCCGGGCAATACCCCGGCGGTTTGCGGCGGCAAGTCGAGGCGCAACCTGAAGGCGTGGCTCTGGCTGTCGGCATAGTTGAAGCGGGTCAATTTGACCGGGGTAACAGACTTGCCATCGGGCAGCAGCACCTGCACATCCGCAGGCTCACGAGCCAGCGTCAGGGCGGATTGGGGCAACTCCACCTCCACCCGCAAGGTGTCGAGGGAGAAGCCGGAGAGCAGCGGGGTACCGGGGGCGACAGTCTCCCCCAGCTCTACCAACCGTTTGGTCACTACCCCTGCATAGGGAGCCAGAATGCGGGTATAGCCGTAGGCCTCGCGGGCCTGAGTGAGGGCCGCATCAGCAGCGTTCACCTCGGCGCGGGCAGCGCGATCAGTCGCCTGGGCATTGTCGAGCTGGGCGCGGGTGATCACCCCTTTGGCAATCAGTGCCTGAAAGCGGGCGAGCTGGCGCTCGGCTTCCACTTGCTGGGCCTGCGCCCGCGCCAGCCGCGCCTCGGCACCCGTGACGGCGGCAAACTGCTCCTTGCCACTGATCTCGAGCAGCGGCTGTCCCGCCTGTACCTGATCGTTCACATCCACCAGCATACGGGAGACCCGGCCGCTGGTCTGGGCCGCCACCGTCCCCTGATTGATGGCACTGACGGTGCCATCCAGCGTCAGCCAGTCAGTCACCGGCTGTGGCGCTACTGTCAACAGGGGCTCTGGCTCCCCGTCCGCGGCAAAGGCCAGGGGGGATGTCATGGCCTGCGATGTCATCACCAACATGGTGATCCCCAGCAACCGGATCTTTTCCATCATCACTCTCCTTCCCTGGCGTAATCTGTCACTTCACGGGATCAGGCGGTATGGGACTGGCGCACCTTATCCACTCCCCGAGCTGGCGCCTTGGTCAGCACCCTGGCCAGTCCTTTGTCAAACAGCAAGATCCCGGCCACCATGGCCGCTATAAACAACATTATCATGGGCTGCCCGCTGGAAATGAGACTCAGAGCAGGCCCCGGGCAGATACCCACCAATCCCCAGCCGATGCCAAACAGCGCAGCCCCGCCGATCAGGCGACGATCCAGCCGAGGAGCTGGTACGGCGGCGATGGACTCCCCCAGCACGCTCTGACGACGGGGTTTCACCAGCAGGAAGTAACCCGGCATAAAGACCAGCAGGGCGCCTCCCATCACGAAGGCGAGGCAGGGATCCCAGGCGCCAGCCAGATCGAGAAAACCGGTGACCCGAGCGGGATCCACCATGCCGGAGATGGCCATCCCCAGTCCGAACAACACACCCGCAAACAAACTTGTCAGCAACTTCATGGCGATCAGCCCCTTACAGCAGATGATGAGTGACGAAGACGGTGATGAAACCTGCCGCCATAAAGCTCAGGGTGGCGACGATGGAGCGCAGGGAGAGCCGCCCCATGCCACAGATGCCGTGGCCGCTGGTGCAGCCATTGCCAAGACGGGTACCGACCCCGACCAGCAGACCGGCCAGTAGCACAACGGGCCAGCCGGGCAACGTAGTGAATGCGGGCATGGTGGCCCAGCCCAGAGTCAACGCCAACCAGGCGCCCGCCCCGAGCCCCAGCAGAAACAGCACCCGCCAGGGCGCACGGTGTTGCAGTGCACCGGCCAGAATGCCGCTGATCCCGGCCACCCGGCCGTTGAACAACATCAGGATCAGGGCCGACAGCCCCGCCAGCATGCCGCCGCCCAAAGAGAGCAGCCATTGGCTTTCCATCATCAAGATTCCTTATTTTCTGAGTGACAAAAATGGGTTTGCAGCGCCCCCAGCACATCGGCAGCCGCCTCGCTCACCAGCGAGTAGTAGATCTGCTGGGAAACCTTGCGCGAACGGATCAGGCCGTAGCGCTTCAATACCGAAAGTTGCTGGGAGAAGGCCGACTGCCCGAGTTGGCTATGGGCCAGCAGCTCCCCGACCCCCTTCTCCCCCTCCACCAGCTGGCAGAGCACCATCAGCCGTTCGGGATGAGCCAACGCCTTGAGCAGGGAGGCGGCGGCAGTCGCATGTCTGTTCATCTCGTCGAATTGGCTCATAAGAGTAAATTAGCAATTGCTGATATTTGTTCTATTGTATAAAACAACACTAAATTAGCAATATCTAAAGTAGATAAGGAGAAGGACCATGACAGTAGATAACGGAGTCAGAATCGTCGCGGGTTGCATGTTGCTGCTCTCGCTGATCCTTACAACCTGGGTTCATCCGGG
This sequence comes from Aeromonas sp. HMWF017, assembly GCF_003061465.1. NCBI lineage: Bacteria > Pseudomonadati > Pseudomonadota > Gammaproteobacteria > Aeromonadales > Aeromonadaceae > Aeromonas > Aeromonas sp. HMWF017. The sequence continues at coordinate 7,124 of NZ_QAJD01000063.1, read as the reverse complement.
CTTTGTCTGGTTGAGTGCCTTTGTCGGGGTCAACCTGATCCAGAGCGCATTCACCGGTTTCTGCCCGGCAGCGATGATCCTCAAACGGATAGGATTTAAATAACAGGGTCGGATGACCCGGCTCACATGAGCGTGTAATAAACGCAGGAGGCTGAACATGGCAACGGTAATCGTCATCGGCGCAGGTCTCGGGGGCATGTCTGCCGCCTACGAACTCAAGGCCGAACTGGGCAAGCAGCATGAGGTGATCCTCATCAACGACAAGCCGGACTTTGAATTCACCCCCTCCAACCCCTGGATTGCCGTCCAGTGGCGGGAGCGCAAGGAGACCTCGATCCCTATCGAACCCCATGTGAAGAAGAAGGGGATCCGCTTTATCCATGCTGCCCTGACCGAGCTGCAACCGGCGGCGCAGCAGCTCACCCTCTCCGATGGCCAGACCCTGCGTTACGACTTTCTGGCGATCTGTACCGGTCCGGCCCTAGCCTTTGACGAGGTGACGGGGGCCGGCCCCGAATCCGGTGGCACCACCAGCGTCTGTACCCTCTCCCACGCTGAAGAGTGCCGTCACAGCGTCAGCGCACTGGTCGATGATCCCGGCCCGGTGATTGTCGGTGCCATGCCGGGAGCCTCCTGCTTTGGCCCCGCCTACGAGTATGCGTTCATCCTCGATCGCCACCTGCGCGACAAGAAGGTGAGGAAAAATGTGCCCATGACCTTTGTCACCAGCGAGCCTTACATCGGCCATCTGGGTCTCAACGGTGTGGGCGACTCCAAGGGGATGCTGGAGAGCGAACTGCGGATGCGCGACGTGCAGTGGATCTGCAATGCCCGCACCGTGGCGGCGCAAGATGGCCAGATGACGGTGGAGGAGCTGGACGATGAGGGTAATATCAAACGCACCCACATTCTGCCCTACAAATACGCCATGATGCTGCCCGCCTTTGTCGGCATTGCGCCGCTGCGAGGCATCGAGGGGCTGGTCAATCCCCGCGGCTTTGTCATCGTCGATGAGCATCAGCGCAATCCCGCCTTCCCGCAGATTTACGCCGCCGGGGTCTGCATCGCCATTGCGCCGCCGCACAAGACGCCGGTACCAACCGGGGTGCCCAAAACCGGCTACATGATTGAGGCGATGGTGCGCACCCTGAGCCACAACATCAAGGCGGAGCTCAGCGGCCAGCCGCCGGTGACCAAGGCGGTGTGGAATGCCATCTGTCTGGCGGACATGGGGGACACCGGCGCCGCCTTCGTCGCCATGCCACAGATCCCGCCGCGCAACGTCGCCTGGTTCAAGAAAGGGAAGTGGGTTCATCTAGCCAAGATCGCCTTCGAGAAGTACTTCCTGCACAAGATGCAAGTGGGGGATACCGAGCCCATCTACGAGAAATTGATGCTCAAATACCTCGGCATCGACAAGACCGAATGACCCCGTAGACCCGGCCCTTGCCGGGTCTGTTTTTGGCGGTGCGGCACGGCAAAGCAGGGCTTTCGATTATGTTTCAAGATGTTGCTGTGGGCGGCGCGGGGTTTACCCGGCCTGCCGCCTCGGCTATCATTCGAGCCTCTTATCAATAGCGGAGACCATCAGTGGGCAACTCATCAAGTGACAGATGTCTGCCGACCCTTATCGTCGGCACCCCGGTCGCGAGCTAGCCGCAGATTTCCTCTGCCGCAACTCGCAACCATGCGAGAAGCGGAAATCCACTCCCCTCTTCTCCCTTTTTACACTTGACGTCTGGCAACCAGCGGCCAATCGCCACGGTCGCCATGCCTGCATAGTTTCTGCTTCCCACAAGGAGGCTGCTATGCGTTTTATCTCTATCAAACCGGCTGCGGATCGCGCGGTCGCAACAGGTTCTGTTGCAACCCGGGCTCACCCCCTGTTGAGCCGGCTCGGCCGTGGCATGTTGCCACGCTGGCTGGGCGGTAAACAGCGTCAGCACCACTACCGGCTGCAGATCCGCTGCGAGGATCGCGCCGATATGGAGCAGGTGCTGGATCTGGTGAACCACACCCTGCAACCGGCGGGGCTGCAACCGATGCAATCGATGAAGCCGGGTCGCAGCGGCGGGCGAGAGCTGGTGCTCAACCTGCAGTGCACCCCGCCCCAGCGCCGCTATCTGGTGCAGTTCGTTCATCAGGTCGGAGTAGCACATCCGGTGCGCTGGCAACTGCGCCCGCGCATCGACTGCGATCCCGAGCTCAACTGACCGCTCATCTGCGTTAACCACAGTGAAAGGGGCCAGCCACGCTGGCCCTGCTTGTTGCGTCCTCTCCGAGCGTCAGGGCATCTGATGGTGCTCGCGCCCCGGGACGCCGCGTTTTTGTTTGTCTGCTGGCCATCCGCGCAATCATCCCCTGATCCATCCGCCTCCCGGCGTTTCATCATGGATTGCGCCAAGCCAGCGCTTATCAGAAGGAGTACGCCATGAAGATGTGGCAACAAATTGACATGATCTCCCTGCTCGACACCCTGGCCAGCCTGTTGCTCGCCTTTGTGCTCGGCAGTCTGGTCGGGCTGGAGCGCCAGTACCGCCAACGTACCGCGGGCCTTCGCACCAACGTGCTGGTCGCCGTAGGGGCCGCCCTGTTCGTCAGTCTGGCCCAGCGTATCTATGACCTGCACGGCGGCAACTACAACGTAGTCCATGTGGTGGCCTATATCGTCTCCGGCATTGGCTTTCTCGGCGCCGGCGTCATCATGCGCGAGTCGGGCAATATCCGCGGCATCAACACCGCCGCCACCCTCTGGGGCGTAGCAGCGGTCGGTGCCGCCTGTGGCGCAGGGCTGGCGATGGAGGCAATTCTGGGCGCCCTGTTCGTGCTGGCCGCCAACACCCTGCTGCGACCGCTGGTCAACCAGATCAACCGTCGCCCGGTGGACAATACCGACACCGAAGTGACCTACAAGGTGACGGCCCTGACCCAGCGCGAACATCAAAAAGAGGTGCTGCACTGGCTCGAGGAGATGCTGGAGCAGGCCAACTACCCCTTGAGCGAACTCGATATCGAGCCGTTTGGCGAGGGGGATCTGGAGATCTCGGCGGTGTTGCTGGCTACCTCCATCGATGGCGACGAGCTCGACGCCCTGATGGTGAAACTCGGCATCCACCCTCATATCAAGCAGGTGTTCTGGCGCACCAGTACCACCGACTGAGCCGTTGGTCAGAGGAACGAACCATACGCCCACAGCAAAAAGCCCCGCCAGCAATGGAGGGGCTTTCTCATATGGATGGGCGAAGAGTGGCTAGCGGCGGCTGCGCCAGCGCACCCTGGGGGTGATCACCTGGGCAGTCTGTGCGGGAGGATTACCTGCAATCAGTTGCTGCATCAGCTCGAAAGCGGCGAGGGCCAACGCCGGACAATCCTGTGCCACCGAGTCGATGCGCATGGGAATGCAGTCGAGCAGGTCGTGATCATCGAAGGTACACAGGCGCATGCCCGTCTCCATCAACCCCGCCTCGTTAAGGTAGCGCAGTACCCCTTCCAGCAGGGTAAAAGAGGCGGTAAAGAGCCCCCTGGGGGGGGCTCCCAGCTCAGCCACCAGCTCGGCCATCAGCTGATAACCGGAGCTCGGCTGGTAGTCGCGATGGCGCACCCGGGCGGCATCGGCTTCAAAACCGGCGCGATGAAGCCCCAGCTCATAGCCAGCCAGCCGGTGACGGCTGGGGGAGAGATCCAGCAAACCGCCGAAGTAGTAGATCTCCTCGCCGCACTCGCTGGTCATGTCCCGCACCAACTCGGCGGTGGCCTTGCAGGCATCGGAGATCACCATGGGCAGGCGCGACTCGCCGATATGGCGGTCGAGCTGCACCACCGGCAGACGATCGTGGATGCGGGCATAAATATCATCGCTGTGGCCGCTGGAGGCGACAATCAGCCCATCCACCTGACGGCTGATGAGGTTGTCCACCACCCGCTGCTCGAGGGCGGGATCATCCTCGGAGCAGGCGATCAGCAGCTGGATGCCCGCCTCCCGGCAGTGCGCCTCGAGGGCACGGGCGATGCGGGCAAAACCGAAGTTGGTGAGATCGGGGATCACCAGCCCCCAGGTGTAGCTGCGGGTCTCGCGCAGGGAGCGGGCGTGAAAGCTCGGCAGGTAGTGACACTCCTCCGCCACCGCCTGAATGCGCTTGCGGGTATCGTCGGCAATCCGGTACTCCGCACTCTTCCCGTTGAGCACCAGACTGGCGGTCGCCTTGGACACCCCCGCCAGTTCGGCGATCTGGGCAATCGTGATCCGTTTCTTCTTCTCCACCTGGCCTCCCGGCTGACTAGAACCGGGCTATTGTACTAGGCACGCCGACAGCGGCCAGTGATTGAGGCAAATTTTGCAGCCATCATCGCCGTTACCTGATGATAGTTGCGGCTTTTCTCCGGGGAAGTAGCGCGCCGACAGGCTGTGACGCCCCTCATCGATGAAGCACTCCAGACTGGAGCGATCGCATAGCACGGTGATCCGCCCGCCAGCCCATGGGCTGCTGCGGGTCTCCCACGCCCCGCTCTGCCAGTTCTGGCGCCGCAAGGTGATGCGCCCCGGCTGCCACACCAGCTCGGCCACGGCACCGAACCAGAAGCTCCCCTCACCGCAGAGATCCAGATCGAGCCAGGCCGAGTCGATGGCCAGCCCCGGAAATTCGCCGAGCGTCCCCTCGAAGCGGGTCAACTCTCCCTTCAATGCCGCAAGCTCGGCCACCGGCCGCTGGCAGAGCCACTCATCCTGCCAGAACAGCTCCCGCGGGCAGCTCATCTGGTGGATCCAGCCGTAAGCGACCGTAGGCTGGCTCATCTCGTTCTCCTCCGGCAGACCCAGCCAGCCAAACAGCAAGCGCCGACCCTGGCTATCCAGAGTGGTTTGCGGCGCATAGAACTCGAAGCCCCGGTCCAGCTCGTGAAAAGCCCCGTGCGCGAAGCGCTCGCCGTCGAAGTTGCCCACCAGCCAACCGCACTGGTAGAGGTTGCGATAATCCTCGCCTGCCGGGGCAATCCCCTGCGGGCAGCTGATCAGCACATGGCGCTCCTCCAGCGGGAAGAGATCCGGGCACTCCCACATATAGCCAAACTCACCCAGCCCCCCTCGCCCGCTGCCGGCGATGGGCCCCACCCGCTGCCAGCTTTGCAGGGTGTCGCCACGATAGAGCAGCACTTCCCCCTTGTCATCCAGGGTTCGGGCCCCCAGCACCATCAGCCACTGCTGGCCGTCGTGCCACACCTTGGGGTCGCGCACGTGGCCGCTGTAGCCTTCGGGCAGATCCAGCACAGGCCCCAGCTTGGCAAAACCACCCTCACCGTCGGCCCGAGCCAGACACTGATAGGCGGTGCGGCTGCCATCCGGGTATTTGACATTGCCGGTGTAGATAAGGGTCAGACGCCCCTGCTCGTCGCTCACCGCAGAGCCCGAATAGCAGCCGTGGCTCTCATAGGCTTCGGTGGGCAACAGCGCCACCGGCTCGTGCTGCCAATGCAGCAGATCGGTGGAGGTGACATGGCCCCAGCCCTTGTTGCGGTGCTCGCAGCCAAGCGGGTTCCACTGGTAGAAGAGGTGGTAGCGCCCGTCTTGCTCGATAAAGCCGTTGGGATCGTTAAGCAGCCCCACCGGGGCTGCCAGATGCCAGCGGGGCCGATGGGGATCGGCCGCCGCCTTGAGCTGTCCGGCCAGCAGCGACCGGACAATCTGGTTGAGAAGATCGCTTTCCTTCATCACTCCACCTTGTACTTGAGCAGGTAGGAAGCGGCGAAAGCGGCGCCAAAGGCGATCACCAGCCCGATGATGTAATGAATAAGGCTCATGGGCTGGACGATGGCCATGCCGGGAATACCGGTCAGCCCCACCGCCGTCATCCCCACCTTGGCCGCCACCACGTAGGCGCCGCCGCAGGCCCCGCCAAACAGACCGGCGAGGAAGGGTTTGATGTAACGCAGGTTGACCCCAAAGATGGCCGCTTCCGTGATACCCAGCAGGCAGGACATGGCAGCCGGCACGGTAATGGCCTTGATCTTCACGTCGCGAGTCTTGAAGTAGACCGCGAGGCAAGCCCCGCCCTGCGCCACGTTGGCCATGGCCCAGATGGGCAGCAGGAAGTTGACGCCAATTTGCGGATTGGCCAGCAATCCCGCCTCGATGGCGTGGAAGCTGTGGTGGATGCCGGTGATGACGATAAGCGAGTAAGTGCCGCCAAACACCAGCCCCGCCAGCCAGCCCGCCTGCTCATAGAGGGCGCTCAGACCAAACGAGATGCCATCCCCCAGCACCCGACCCGCCGGGCCGATAAAGAGCAGCGCCACAAAGCCGGTGATGATGACGGTGAGAAACGGCGTGAGGATCAGATCCAGCGCATCCGGAATGCGCTTGCGCAGCTGTTTCTCCAGATGGGACATAAACCAGACTGCCAACAGTACCGGGAAGACGGTGCCCTGATAGCCGATCATCGCGACATCGAGCCCGAAAAAGTCCATGGTCTTGAAACCACCGGCCACGCCCCAGGCGTTGGTCAGCGCCGGGTGGGTGAGGATGCCGCCAAGGGTCGCCCCGAGGTACGAATTGCCGCCAAACTCCCGCGCCGCCGTAAAGCCGATCAGAATGGGCAATATGATAAAGGCCGCCGAGCTGAACATGTCGAGCATCACAAACAGGGCGCTGTCGGCATTGACCCAACCGTAGGTGCGCACCATGCCGAGCAGCCCCATCAGCAGACCTGAGGCGACGATGGCCGGAATGATCGGCACGAAGATGTTGGAGAGGGTTCGCGCCAACCGCTGGGCCACGTTGAGCTTGGCCGCCGCCATGTCGGTCAGCTCCGCCTTGCTGGCGGTGCCGGTACCGGTCAGCGCCACAAACTCCGCATAGACCTTGTTGACCAGACCGGAGCCGAAGATCACCTGAATTTGGCCCGCGTTGCTAAAGCACCCCTTAACCCCCTCCAGCTTGTCGATGGCGGCCTTGTTTACCTTGCTGTCATCGGCCAGCACCAACCGCAGCCGGGTGGCGCAGTGGGCAGCGCTGACGATATTCTCCTTGCCCCCGAGCAGGGGCACCAGATCCTTGGCTATCGCACTGATATTCATATTCTTCCTCTTATGACCCGCCACGCTGGCGGGCCCTTGTCACATGAGAGTAGGGG
>NZ_QAJD01000062.1:106480-121354 GCF_003061465.1 Aeromonas sp. HMWF017 | reverse complement strand
GTCCTGACCGGCCAAGGTCGGGTGGAACAATGAGAGATAGAGAGCTTGCCCGGCAGGAATGTCACCGCTGATGGGTTTGAGGGTCATCTCGTTGCCGTCAACCTCCAGTCCAAAGCGGATATTGAGCGCTTCGGAGCGGTCAAACTTGCTCAAGTCCTGATTGATCTCTTTCCCTTGTTTGTAATAGTCCTCGGCCACCAGATTGACCCCATCCTTGCTGGCGATGATGGCGGTGGCGATACTGCCGACAACGGCGGCAGTGGGGAGGGCGATGATAAACCAGGGCCAGAATTGGCGATACCACGGTTTGGATAGAGGTTGGGTCATGATTGCTACTGCCATGAAACGAATGATTAACGTGGAAGATGGTTTTTACGCAACACAAGATAACAAAAAGCCTCGAGGAGTCGAGGCTTTTTGCTGTGTAATCACGTGTTTATCACATGTTACAACGTTACGGGCGAACCTTATTTGGCAGACTGTTGATGAGACAGGCTGTAAACGTAGGAGGCTAGCAGGTGAACCTTGTCCTCACCCAGAATGTCTTTCCAGGCTGGCATCACGCCGTGACGACCGTGGGTGATGGTTTGCACCACCACTTCGCGGGAGCCACCGTAGAGCCAGGTGTTGTTGGTCAGATCTGGCGCACCGACGGCGATACCGCCCTTGGCATCGGCCCCGTGGCAGGCTGCGCAGATGGCAAAGCGTGCTTCACCTTTCTTCGCTTCGACCAGGTCGACCTTGCGACCGGAGAGGCTCAGCACATAGGAGGCAACTTCCTGAACGCCATCTTTGCCGAGGATTTCACCCCAGGCCGCCATGATCCCCTGACGACCGCCCATGATGGTGGTCTTGATTTGATCAGGTTGGCCGCCCCATTGCCATTCGCTGTCGGTCAGGTTCGGGAAGCCGCGGCCACCACGGGCATCGGAGCCGTGGCACTGGGAGCAGTTCTGCAGGAACAGACGCTGACCCACTTTCAGGGCTTCCGGATCCTTGGCGATCTCGGTGATGGCACGATAGGTTTTGCCGTCCGCTTCATAGGTGAGTTCACGGAACTTGGCGCCGTAGATCTCGTCAGCCTTGGCGACCTCTCGGTCATACTCCACCGCGCGACCTTCGGCCTTGGCCGATTCGGTTGCTGCCTTGGACTCGGCCAGCGAGCGCACGTCCTGGTTGGAACTTTGCCAGCCCAACAGGCCTTTGAAGTTGCCAAGCCCCGGGAAGGCGACCAGATAGACCAGACCGGTAACGATGAAGAAGAGGAACATGTAAGTCCACCACTTCGGCAGCGGGTTGTTGATCTCCTCGATGCCATCGAAGGAGTGACCCATCGATTTGCCTTCTTCAACACCCATCTTGTCCTTGCGGCACCACATCAGCAGCAAGAAGCAGCCGAGGATGGTTCCCAGACTGATGACAGTCACAAAAATGCTAAACAGAGTGCTCATTATTGTTTCGCTCCTGCGTTCTTTTTATCAGCACCGGGTTGCTCATCATCGGCAAAAACCAGATTGGCAGCCTCGTCGAAAGAGGTCTTGCGGCGTTTGCTGTAGGCCCAGACGATGATGCCAATCATGATGGCCATCAACAGCAGGGTATACAGACCGCGAAATGTGCCGTAGTCCATTTTCGCCTCCTTATTTCAGGGCATGACCCAGTGATTGCAGATAGGCCACCAGCGCATCCAGCTCGGTTTTGCCCTTGACGGCTTCGCCAGCACCCTGAATATCAGCGTCGGTATAGGGCACACCGAAGTGATCGCGGAACAGCGCCAGCTTCTTGGCCGTCATCTCACCGGTCAGCACATTGGTATCAAGCCAGGGGTAGGCGGGCATGTTGGATTCCGGTACCACATCGCGCGGGTTGATCAGGTGAACCTTGTGCCACTCGTCGGAGTAGCGGCCACCGACACGGGCCAAGTCCGGACCAGTACGCTTGGAGCCCCACAGGAAGGGGTGCTCCCAGACGCTCTCACCGGCGACCGAGTAGTGACCGTAACGCTCGGTTTCGGCACGGAACGGACGGATCATCTGGCTGTGGCAGTTGGTGCAGCCTTCGCGAATGAAGATGTCGCGTCCTTCCATCTGCAGAGCGGTGTAGGGCTTGAGGCCCTCCACCGGCTCGGTGGTTTGCTTTTGGAAGAACAGCGGAGTGATTTCAACCAGGCCCCCCAGACTGATGGCGAAGATGATGCCGACCACCAGCATGGGAACGCTTTTTTCAAATATTTCGTGACGGTTATTGTTGCTCATGGGTTGACCTCTTCAATCATGCTGGCTGGGCGACAGGTTCCAGAGAACCTTTGGGCGCAGTGATGGTGCGATAGGCGTTGTAAGCCATCAGCAACATGCCGGTGACGAAGAAGCAGCCACCCAGGAAGCGCACGAAATAGAAGGGATAGGATGCCTGCAACGCTTCAACGAAGCTGTAGGTCAGGGTGCCGTCTTCGTTGACTGCACGCCACATCAGGCCCTGCATCACGCCGGAAATCCACATGGCAACGATGTAGAGCACGGTGCCCACGGTCGCCAGCCAGAAGTGAACGTTGATCAGCTTGACGCTGTACATCCGGCCCTGGCCGAACAAGTTCGGGATCAGGTGATAGACAGCACCGATGGAGACCATGGCAACCCAGCCCAGCGCACCGGAGTGCACGTGACCGACGGTCCAGTCGGTGTAGTGGGAGAGGGCGTTGACGGTTTTGATCGCCATCATCGGGCCTTCGAAGGTCGACATGCCGTAGAAAGACAAAGAAACGATCAGGAAGCGCAGGATGGGGTCATAACGCAGTTTGTGCCAGGCACCGGAGAGGGTCATGATGCCGTTGATCATACCGCCCCATGAGGGGACGAACAGGATCAGGGACATCACCATGCCCAGTGACTGAGCCCAGTCAGGCAGTGCGGTGTAGTGCAGGTGGTGCGGACCGGCCCAGATATAGAGGGAGATCAGCGCCCAGAAGTGGACGATGGAGAGGCGATAGGAGTAAACCGGGCGACCGGCCTGCTTGGGCACGAAGTAGTACATCATCCCCAGGAAGCCAGCGGTCAGCAGGAAGCCTACCGCGTTGTGGCCATACCACCACTGCACCATGGCGTCCATGGCGCCGGAGTACATGGAGTAGGACTTCATGCCGGAGAGCGGCACTTCCATGTTGTTGACAATGTGCAGCACCGCAACGGTGATGATGAAGGCGCCGAAGAACCAGTTGGCCACATAGATGTGGGAGGTGGTGCGCTTCATCAGGGTGCCGAAGAAGACGATGGCATAGGCGACCCATACCACAGTGATGGCGATATCAATCGGCCACTCCAGCTCGGCATACTCTTTGGCGGAGGTGTAACCCAGCGGCAGAGAGATGGCGGCAGAGAGGATGATTGCTTGCCAGCCCCAGAAGACGAAGGTTGCCAGCGGGCCACCAAACAGTCTGGTTTGACAGGTGCGCTGCACCACGTAAAACGAGGTGGCCATCAGTGCACTGACGCCGAAGGCGAAGATCACTGCGTTGGTATGGAGGGGCCGCAGACGACTGTAAGTCAGCCACGGGGTCTCGAAGTTGAGGGCAGGCCAGATCAACTGGGCTGCGATCAGTACGCCAACCGACATGCCGACAATTCCCCAGACAATCGTCATGACGGTAAACTGGCGAACAACGGTGTAGTTGTACTCAGGATGGTTAGTTGTATGGCTCATCGTTATATTCCGCTTCCGATGCTGCTGTTGTTTGGTTTTGTATCCGGAGGACCGGACTGGCTTCATCAGCCACCGCCGACCAGTTGTTAACATCTGTTAACGAAAGGAAAAGCAAAAGATGGCTAAATGAAAACTGCATGGGAATGATACTGAAGTGACAGGTAAAATAACAGTATAAACAGTGATATATTTGGCTCCGTCCGGTCTCGATATGGCAGTTTTTTTACCTTGTTCGAGATCACAAAAAACTATTTTAATTGCATCTTAATCGGGCTGTTTTTGATGAAAGAGAGACTTACCGCACGTAAAGTTTTGCACCTCGTACTGGTATTGGCGCTGTTATTGGCGCTGATGGCCTATCGCACCTGGTTTTCGGCCGATAACAGCGTCTCTGCTGACCAGAAAAAAGATCAGATTTGTGATCTTTCCCACACCCCTTGCAGCGCGCTGATTGGTGACAAGCCACTGACGGTCGCCATCAAGGAATTACCGCTGCGCGCTGAACATGACTTTGCCATCGCTATTACCGGCGGCGATCCGGCCATCAAACCGGTGAAAGCGACACTCGAAGGCAAAGATATGTTTATGGGCACCATTCCGGTGAGCTTTGAACAAATAGACGGACAGTGGCAGGGGGTGACACAGGTGGGGAGCTGTACATCACCCGTCATGATCTGGTTGTTAAATATCGAGTGGAGTAATGGTCAACGCCAGCAATTGGCGCTTTCCGTTACCCGGGAATAACGGCGCAAGAGGTGGGGAGTGGAAAAAATATTTGAAATTTCCCGGCCAGGCGTTACCTTCCCCAAACCATCAGGGAGTGAAGTTCATTTAATCATGATTGAAAAACAACCGTTTTATCGCACCCTCAACCAGCAGGCCAAGGCGCTGCTGGAGGGGGAAACCGATCTGATTGCCAATCTGGCCAACCTCTCCGCACTGCTTAATCAGGAGCTGGAGGAGATCAACTGGGTCGGTTTTTATCTGTTGCAGGGCGAGACCCTGGTATTGGGGCCATTTCAGGGCAAACCGGCTTGCGTACGGATCCCGGTCGGCCGCGGGGTGTGTGGTACGGCAGTGGCAGAGGGGAAAACCCAGCTCATTGACGATGTCCACCAGTTCGACGGTCACATCGCTTGTGATGGCGCGAGCAACTCGGAAATCGTGATCCCGGTGCGCCGTGGTGGCGAGATCATCGGGGTGCTCGATATCGACAGTCCGATTTTTAACCGTTTCGACCAGCAAGACCGGATTGGCCTCGAAGAAACGGTGCAAATTTTGGAAAGCATGCTCTAAGTCATTGCTAGATGGTTCGCAAAAGGCCCCAAGCTCTCTATAATGGGGCCTTTGTTGTGCTCGGGACGTGCCCGTGCGTTTATATGAAAGCCAAGGTTATACATGGAAAACACTGAGAAGCTGAAGAACAGTAAAGAGATCGTTGCCTACCTGGTCGAGAAATTCCCGGCCTGCTTCGTTGCTGAAGGAGAGGCCAAGCCGCTCAAGATTGGCATCTTCCAGGATTTGGCCGAGCGTCTTGCTGACGATGCCAGAGTCTCCAAGACCATGCTGCGTTCCGCACTGCGTCAATACACCTCCAGCTGGCGCTACCTGCACGGTCTCAAAGCTGGCCAGGCTCGCGTTGATCTGGATGGCAACCCGGGCGAGCTGCTGACCGAAGAGCACATCGAGCACGCCAAGCAAGCTCTGAAAGAGAGCAAAGAGCGCGTATTCGCCAGCCGTCGTACCAATACCAAAGAGAAGGATGAGAAGGCCAAGAAGCCCCGTCGTCCTGCTGTGCGCAAAACCGAGAAAGCTGATGTAGCTGCCAAGCCGAAAGCTGCCGCCAAGGCACCGGTCGCTGACGCTCCGCTGGTTAAAGTGGATGCCGCTACGCTGAAAGTGGGCCAGGATGTGCGCGTCGTTATGGGTAAATTCCCGGTTCCGGCAACCATCAAGGAAGTAACCAAGGACGATGTACAGGTCCAACTGCAGACCGGCATGATGGTGCGGGTCAAATCAGAGCACTTGGTTCTCTAAGGAGACAAACGTTGAAGCATGGCGTAATTCGTTTTTCCCTCGTTGCCTGTAGCCTGGCGCTTGCCGGGCTTGCACAGGCCATCGAGCCGGTGCTCAAGGAGAGTGATTTGCCTGTGTTGGCTCAAGAGAGCCAACATGCTACGGCCAGCAAGCGAATTACCAATCTGTTTACCCGCTCGCACTACAAACAGTTCAAGCTGGACGATGCCTTTTCCTCCGTGATTTTCGATAAATATCTGGAGAATCTGGACTACAGCCGCAACCTGTTTTTGGCCTCTGATATCAGCCGTTTTGAAAAGTACCGTAACGGTTTTGACACCGACCTCGAAAGAGGCCGTCTGGCTCCCGCCTACGAGATGTTCAACCTGAGTCAGCAGCGGCGTTATGAGCGGTTCGAATACGCCCTCAAACTGCTTGATACTCCTTTCGATTTTACCCAGACCGACAACTATGTGTTTGATCGGGAAGGGGCGGCTTGGCCCAAAGATGAAGCAGAGCTCAACGAGCTGTGGCGTCAGCGGGTCAAGTTCGATGCCCTGAGCCTAAAGCTCAGCGGCAAGGAGTGGCCCGAGATCAAGGAGCTGCTTGGCAAGCGTTACAACAACGCCATCAAGCGGATGTCCCAGACCGAGAGCGAGGATGTCTTCCAGCTCTTCATGAACTCCTTCGCTCGCGCCATCGAACCGCACACCAGTTACCTCTCACCGCGCAGTGCCGATCGTTTCAACACCGAGATGAACCTCTCGCTGGAGGGGATTGGTGCCGTGTTGCAGGCGGAAGATGACTTTACCGTCATCCGTTCTCTGGTGCCTGGTGGCCCGGCTGCCAAATCCAACCATCTCAAACCCGATGACAAGATCACCGGGGTAGGGCAGGAAGATGGCAAGATTGTCGATGTGATCGGCTGGCGTCTTGATGACGTGGTCGAGCTCATCAAGGGGCCCAAGGGAAGCAAGGTCAAGCTGGAGATCCAGCGCGGCAAGGGCGCAACCGCCAAGACCGAGCAGATCGAGCTGACCCGCGACAAGGTGCGCCTTGAAGACCGCGCTGCCAAGTCCAAGGTGATTAACGCCGAAGGCAAGAAGATAGGCGTCATCGAGATCCCGAGTTTCTACGTCAATCTGCACGACGACGTGATCAAGGAACTCTCCAGCCTGAACAAGCAGAAGATCGATGGTCTGATCATCGATCTGCGCGGTAACGGCGGCGGCGCCTTGACCGAAGCTTCCGCCCTGAGCGGCCTCTTCTTTGCCAGCGGTCCCGTGGTGCAAATTCGTGATCATATGGGCCGTATCACGGTCAATGGCGATGACGATGGCAACGTCTACTACGGCGGCCCCATGTCGGTGATGATCGACCGCTACAGTGCCTCGGCCTCCGAGATCTTCGCTGCCGCCATGCAGGATTATGGCCGCGCCCTGATCCTGGGTGAAAACTCGTTCGGCAAGGGGACGGTGCAGCAGCATCGCAGCCTCGCCAAGGTCTATGACTTCTACGAGCAGCCGCTGGGTCACGTGCAGTACACCATCGCCAAGTTCTACCGGATCGACGGTGGCAGCACCCAGAACAAGGGGGTTGCGCCGGATATCAGCTTCCCGACACCGGTTGCTCCGGAAGAGACGGGCGAAAGCCGTGAGTTCAATGCGTTGCCGTGGGACAAGATTGCCTCCGCCAACTACGAGAAACTCGGCAACTTCGCCAGCGTACTGCCCAAGTTGCAGGCGGCGCACGATGCCCGGATCGCCAAGGATCCCGAGTTTGCCTATGTGATGCAGGACATCGCCGACTACAAGGAGGAGAAAGACAAGAAGTCGGTCTCCCTCAACGAGGCGGAGCGTGTTGCAGAGCAGGCGAAACAGGATGAGAAAGCGCTCAAACGTACCAACGAGCGTCTGGCACGTCTTGGCAAGCCGGCGGTGAAGAGTCTGGATGAACTGCCCGCTGATTTTGAAGCGCCCGATGAGTATCTCATCGAAGCGGCTAATATCACGGCGGATCTGGCCAAGGTCAGCAAGCGCAGCTGACAAGGCGACCTCCAATGCACAAGGGCGACTGCGGTCGCCCTTTCTTTTTATCTGGCGTATCTGACGTAATGCAAATTGTTTGACCCCGCCAGTTGGTTGTGACAGCCTCTTTCTCGCCTTTAACAAGCGTGGAAGCAGACAATAATGACCGATCACTCCCAGGCCATGACGGCCAAATATCGCCAGGATTATCAGGCGCCGCTCTACTGGATCGACACCATCGACCTCGATTTCCAACTGCAGGAGCCGCTGACCCAGGTCACCGCCATCACCCGCATTCGCCGCAACGGCGAACACAATGCGCCGCTTATCCTCGATGGTGAGCAGCTGACCCTCAAGAGCGTTGCCATCGATGGCATTCCCTGTGACCACTACGAGCAAGGCGAGAACAGCCTGACTCTGTTCAACCTGCCGGCCGAATGTGTACTGACCATCGTCACCCTGCTGGATCCGGCTGCCAACACCGCGCTGGAAGGGCTTTACAAGTCTGGCGATGCCTACTGCACCCAGTGTGAAGCGGAAGGGTTCCGGCGCATCACCTATTATCTGGACCGCCCCGACATTCTGGCGCGTTACAGCACCCGCATTACCGCCGACAAAGCCCAGTTCCCCTTCCTGCTCTCCAACGGCAACAAGGTCGACAGCGGTGATCTGGATGGCGGCCGTCACTTCGTGCAGTGGCAGGATCCATTCCCCAAACCGAGCTACCTGTTTGCGCTGGTGGCCGGTGATTTCGATGTGGAGCACAGCCACTACACCACCAAGAGCGGCCGCAAGGTGGCCCTCGAGATCTTCGTCGACAAGGGCAACCTGGACAGAGCCGGTTTTGCCATGGAGAGCCTCATCAACTCCATGCGCTGGGACGAACAGCGTTTCGGCCTCGAGTATGATCTCGACATCTACATGATCGTCGCGGTGGACTTCTTCAACATGGGCGCCATGGAGAACAAGGGACTCAACATCTTCAACTCCAAATTCGTGCTGGCCAATCCGGCCACCGCCACCGACAGCGACTACCACGGTATTGAACGGGTGATCGGTCACGAATATTTCCACAACTGGACCGGCAACCGCGTCACCTGCCGTGACTGGTTCCAGCTCAGCCTGAAAGAGGGGCTGACGGTATTCCGGGATCAAGAGTTCTCCTCCGATCTGGGCTCCCGTGGCGTCAACCGCATTAACAACGTGCGTACCGTCCGTGGTCCGCAGTTTGCCGAAGATGCCGGCCCCATGGCGCACCCGATCCGCCCGGATGTGGTGATCGAAATGAACAACTTCTACACCCTGACCGTTTATGAGAAGGGGTCGGAAGTGATCCGCATGATGCACACCCTGCTGGGTGAAGATGCCTTCCAGGCCGGTATGCGTCTCTACTTCGAGCGCCACGACGGCTCGGCCGCCACCTGCGATGACTTCGTGCAGGCGATGGAGGATGCTTCCGGTGTGGATCTTGGCCGTTTCCGTCGCTGGTACAGCCAGTCCGGCACCCCCGAGCTGACCGTGACTGACGAGTACGATGCCGCCAGCGGCGTTTACCGTCTGCATGTGAGCCAGCACACCCCGCCGACTCAGGATCAACCGCAGAAGCTGCCGCTGCACATTCCCCTCGATATCGAGATCTATGACGAGCAGGGTGCCGTCATTGCGCTGCAGTATCAGGGCAAGGCCATCGGCAACGTGCTCGATGTGCTGGAAGCGGAGCAGACCTTCGAATTCGATCAGGTGCCGGTCAAGCCGGTTCCTTCTCTGCTTCGGGACTTCTCCGCGCCGGTCAAGCTGCACTATGACTACAGCGACGAAGCGCTCGCCTTCCTGATGCGCTTTGCTCGCAACGAGTTTGCCCGCTGGGATGCGGCCCAGATGCTGATCAACAAGGCAGTCATCGAAGGGGTTGCGCGGGTACAGCAGGGGCAGGGGGTTGAACTCTCCCAAACCCTGCTGGCCGCCTTCGTCGCCATTCTTGACGACAGCGATCTCGATTTGGCCCTCAAGGCGGAGATCCTGGCGCTGCCCGGTGAAGCGACCCTGGCCGAGCTGTTCGAGGTGGCCGATATCGATGCCATCCATCAGGTGCGCGACGCTATCCACACCCGTCTTGCCGAGGCCTTTGGCGCACGCTTGGCGGCTACCTATCAGAGCCTGCGGCTGAACGGTTATCAGGTGGTGCACGCCGACATGGCCAAGCGAGCCCTCAAAGGGGTGGTGCTCGGCTATCTGGCTGCGCTGGACTCTGAGCATGCCGATGCGCTGGTGCGCGAGCAGTATGCAACTGCCGACAACATGACCGACACCCTGGCGGCGTTGCTGGTGGCCAACGGCTATCTGCTGCCATGCCGTGCCGCGCTGCTGGCCGATTTTGAAGGCAAGTGGGCCAAAGATGGACTGGTGCTGGACAACTGGCTGCGGCTGATTGGCAGCAAGCCGGCTGCCGATGTACTGAGCGAAGTGAAACAGGCAATGAGTCACCCCACTTTCAGCATTCGCAATCCGAACCGTCTGCGGGCGCTGATCGGCAGCTTCGCAATGAGCAATCAGGTGCAGTTCCATGCGGTGGATGGCAGCGGTTACCGCTTCCTGACCGATCTGCTGATCGAGCTCAACGAGGTCAATCCGCAGGTGGCCTCCCGCCTCATTACCCCGCTTATCCAGTTCAAGCGACTGGATGAGGCGCGCAAGGCCCTGATCCGCGCCGAGCTGACCCGTCTTGCCAACCTTGAGGGCTTGGCACGGGATCTGTTCGAGAAGGTCAGCAAGGCGCTGCAGCAGTAAGTGTCGACGGGGCAGGGGCGTTAACGCTCCTGCCTCCATTGTATGATTTGCCGTGTGATCAGGAGCAAGCGTGAAGCAGTTTACTTTTCGGCTCTCATTGAATAGCGATGAGGTGATGCTGATGTATCAGGGCCATGCCAGACGGCTGGTGGTGCGCAGCGAACAGGGATTGACCCTGGAACTTGGCATAGAAAAAATACGGCCCTTTGTCGCCATCAATGGTGTGCATGGCTATTTTCGGCTGAAAACCCAGGATGATTACCGCTTTATCAGTCTCGAACGCATAAATTAACAAAAAATGAACAGATTACCGACTGTTTATCTGCTTTGCGTCACTATCTATCCGGTAAACTGGCACAAAGGTAGTGGGAATTTCTGTATTTTTGGTTATTTGCAAAATTTCTCACAGTTTAAGCCGTGATCTGCACCTTGTTTTTAACATCTCGTTAGCACCTTTCCTCGCCTTCCCTTATCCAAGCCATTACACTTCGCAACAACTCTGCACCAGCGGGTAACCAGGGTGGTTGCCTCTGCGTCGGTGGTTAATGTCGTCCGATAAGGAATATAAAAATGGCATTGAAAGACGCCCCTACCTCAGTTCTGCTCGAAAACGTTCTCAGCCTGATCCATCAGAAGTTGCCCAAAAACAGTGCCTCTCTGGTCGAGCGCTTCGTTGCCAAGTTCTACGGCAACATGGCGAGCTCCGATCTGCACGATCGCAATGACAGCGATCTCTACGGCGCGGCCCTGAGCCTGTGGAATGCCCTCAATCAGCGCAGCGGTACCGAGCCCTACATCCGGGTCTACAATCCCGAGCTGACCCGTCACGGCTGGCAATCGCCCCATACCATCGTCGAGGTGATCCTACAGGACTCGCCCTTCCTGGTGGACTCCATCCGGATGGCGCTCAAACGGCTCAATATCACCGCCCACATGATGCTGCACCAACCGCTGCACCTCATTCGTGGTGCGGATGGCAAGATTGACGCCATTCTGGAACTCGACAACACCGACGGGCAGACCTCGGTTGAAACAGCATTCCTTATCGAGATCGATCACCTCACCAGCGAGGAGCAGATGGAAGCGCTGGCTACCGAGCTCAACTCGGTGGCCGGTGAAGTGGCGCTGGCAGTGGGCGACTGGCAGCCGATGCTGGCCAAGCTCAATGAGATCATCGACGAACTGCCCAAGCGCAAGCACCCGGTCAGCAAGGAGGAGGTGGCCTCCTGCGTTGCTTTCCTCAAATGGGTAGCTGCCCACAACTTTACCCTGATGGGCTATCGTCGTTACGACGTCAAGGCGGTGGAGGGGGATCACGAGATCCTGCCGCAGGCGAGCTCCAGCCTGGGGCTGATGAAGAATTCCATCAAGGAGGTGGGCCAGCGCCTTGGCAATATGCCGGCCAGCGCCCGCCACGCAGCCCTGAGTTCTGACCTGCTGATCCTCACCAAATCCAACAGCAAGTCCCGGGTGCACCGTCCGGCTTATGTGGATTACATCGGCATCAAGCGCTTTGACGAGCATGGCAAGGTGATCGGGGAAGATCGCTTCATCGGCCTCTACGCCTCTTCCATCTACAACACCAGCGCGACCCAGATCCCGCTCATCAGCCATCGTCTCGAGCGCATCATGGCCGCCTCCGGTCACGAGAAGGGCTCCCACGCCTACAAGGCGCTGCTCAACGTATTGGAAACCTATCCCCGTGACGAGCTGATCCAGGCCCGCGAAGAGGAGCTGTTGGCCACCGGTCTTGGGGTGCTGGAGATGCAGGAGCGGGACATGCTGCGGCTGTTCGTGCGACGCGATGTCTATGGTCGCTTCTTCTCCTGCATGGTCTATGTCACCAAGGAGCGCTACAACACGGCGCTGCGGATCAAGACCCAGCAAATTTTGCAGAAATATTTTGGCAGCAATGAAGAGGTGGAGTTCAACGTCTACTTCACCGAAGGCGTGCTGGCGCGGACCCACTACATAGTGCGGGTCAACAACAACAACGTGGATGTGGATGTGAACGAAGTACAGAACAACCTGATTGAAGCGGCCCGCAGTTGGGACGACAGACTCGACTCCGTGTTGCTTTCCCATTATGGCGAGGCTCGTGGCAACGAGCTGCGCCGCCGTTTCAGCACTGCATTCCCTCGCGCTTACAAGGAAGATGTGCTGCCTGGCTCTGCCGTGGCCGACATCATGGCGCTCGATAACCTGAGCGAAGCCGAGCCGCTGGGCATGCTGTTCTACCGCGCACAGGAGGAGGAGAACGATCGTCGGGTACGGCTCAAGCTGTTCCATCGCACCGAACCCATCCACCTCTCCGATGTGTTGCCGATGCTGGAGAACATGGGACTGCGGGTGATCGGCGAGACCCCGTATCAGGTACGCACTCCAGGGGGCGATCTGTTCTGGATCCTCGACTTCTCCATGTTGTTGCACGGCGAGCAGCCCTTTGATCTGGCCCAGAGCCAACAGCGCTTCCAGCAGGCGTTTGCCGCCATCTGGAACAAGCAGTTGGAAGATGATGGCTTCAACCGTCTGGTATTGGGGGCGGGTCTCACCGGCCGCCAGGTGTCGGTGCTGCGCGCTTACGCCAAATACATGCGCCAGACTGGCGTCTCCTTCAGCCAGTCCTATATCGAAGAGACTCTGACCCGTTATCCCGATATCGCCCAGCTGCTTTTCACCCTGTTCGAACAGCGCCTGGATCCGGCCGGCAAGCAGGACGCCAAGGTGCCATCGCAAGATGCCAAGGCATCCGCCAAGCTGCACGAGGAGCTTGCCGCCAAGCTGGATCAGGTCGCCAACCTGGATGACGATCGCATCATTCGCCGCTATGTGGAGATGATCGACGCTACCCTGCGCACCAACTACTACCAGCTGGACAAGGCGGGCAACATCAAGCCCTACATCTCCTTCAAACTGGCGCCGTCCAGCATTACCGACATGCCGCTGCCGCTGCCGAAGTTCGAGATCTTCGTCTATTCGCCACGGGTGGAAGGGGTGCATCTACGCTGGGGCAAGGTCGCCCGTGGCGGCCTGCGCTGGTCCGATCGCAAAGAGGACTTCCGCACCGAAGTGCTGGGTCTGGTGAAAGCCCAGCAGGTGAAGAACACCGTCATTGTGCCGGTGGGGGCTAAGGGCGGTTTCTACTGCAAACAGATGCCGGTGGGGGCGCCCCGTGCCGTCATCCAGGAGGAGGGCAAGGCCTGTTATCGCCTCTTTATCCGCGGCCTGCTCGATGTGACTGACAACATCATCGGCGGCGAGGTGATCCCGCCCAAATCCGTGGTGCGTCACGACGAGGATGATTACTACCTGGTGGTCGCTGCCGACAAGGGGACTGCCACCTTCTCCGACATCGCCAACGAGATCAGCCTTGAATACGGTCACTGGCTCGGCGATGCCTTCGCTTCCGGCGGCTCGGTCGGTTATGACCACAAGAAGATGGGCATCACCGCCCGCGGTGCCTGGGAGTCGGTCAAGCGGCATTTTCGTGAAATTGGCGTCAACTGCCAGACCACCGACTTCACTTGCGTGGGGATTGGGGACATGGCCGGCGACGTGTTCGGCAACGGCATGCTGCTCTCCGAGCACACCCGGCTGGTGGGCGCGTTCAACCACATGCACATCTTCGTTGACCCCACTCCGGATGCGGCCAAGAGCTTTGTCGAGCGCCAGCGCCTGTTCGATTTGCCGGGCTCCAGCTGGGATGACTACAACCGCGAGCTGATATCACAAGGGGGCGGTATCTTCCTGCGCTCGGCCAAGTCCATCAAGCTCAGCCCCGAGATCCAGACCCTGCTCGGTACCGACAAGGCCAGTATGGCGCCGAACGAGCTGATCAAGGCGCTGCTTTGCCTCAATGTCGACCTGCTGTGGAACGGCGGCATCGGCACCTACGTGAAGAGCGCTCGCGAGAGCGATGGGGAAGTTGGCGATCGCAGCAATGACGCATTGCGGGTCAATGGTCGCGATTTGCGGGCCCGCATCGTGGGCGAGGGGGGTAACCTCGGCTTCACCCAGCTCGGTCGGGTGGAGTACGCCAGTCAGGGCGGTCGCATCAATACCGATTTTACCGACAACGTGGGCGGGGTGGATTGCTCCGATAACGAGGTGAACATCAAGATCCTGCTGAACCAATTGGTGGCGGCAGGAGATCTGACCCTCAAGCAGCGTAACCAGATGCTGTATGAGATGACCGACGACGTGGCGCAGATCGTGATCACCAACGCCTATCGCCAGTCCCAGTCTATCTCGGTCACCAGCTTCCGCGGCTCTGAACAACTGAAAGAGCAACAGCGCTTTATTCAGGGGCTGGAGCGGGAAGGCAAGCTCGATCGTGCGCTCGAGTTCC
>NZ_QAJD01000062.1:103574-106445 GCF_003061465.1 Aeromonas sp. HMWF017 | reverse complement strand
GTGCTGGTGGCCTACGGCAAGATGGTGCTGAAAGAGCAGCTCAACTGCCCGGAAGTGACCGACGAGCCCTTCCTCGCCAACATGCTGGTCACCAGCTTCCCGGCCAAAGTACAGCAGCAGTTTGGTGCCCAACTGGCCGATCACCCGCTACGCGGCGAGATAATCGCTACCCGGGTGGCCAACATGCTGGTTAACGACATGGGGCTCAACTTCGCCAGCCGGATGAAGGACGAGACCGGTGCCTCGGTCGCCGAAGTGGCTTGCTGCTTCGCCATGGCCCGCGAAGTGTTTGGCATGAACCAGCTGTGGCGCGATATCGAAGGGGGCGACAACCTGGTTGATGCCCAGACTCAGCTCGAGCTGATGTTCTACAGCCGCCGCATCGTGCGCCGTGCCACCCGCTGGTTCCTGCGCGCCCGCAATCGCAGCTGGAGCATCAGCGAGAATATCGCCTTCTTCCGCCCGGCGTTCGAGACCTTAGGGAAGCACCTCTACGAGGTGATGGATGAGAGCGAAGTGGCTGAGCATCGTCAGGCTGTTTCCAAGTGGATGGAGAAACAGGTGCCGGAGGCCATTGCCCGTCAGGTCGCCCATATGAGCAGCCTTTTCTCCAGTCTGGATCTGGCGCAGATTGCCGCCGAGCACAAAACCGATATCCTGCGCGCCGCCAACGTTTACTATCGCCTTGGTGCCAAACTGGATCTGCATTGGTTCCTCGACCAGATCAACCATCAGCCGGTTGGCAACCACTGGCAGGCGATGGCGCGGGCCTCCTTCCGCGAAGATCTTGACTGGCAGCAACGCAGTCTCACTTCTGTGGTACTGGAAGGGTGCAAAGATCAGGGAGAATGCGCTACCATACTGGCCGACTGGATTTCGGAGCATGAGCAACTCTTGTCCCGTTGGACCCATATGTTGGCCGACTTCAAGACCACCAGCACCCACGAGTTCGCCAAGTTCTCGGTGGCCTTGCGAGAGTTGAACCTGCTCCAGTTGAATTGTCGGGCGCTTTAACTGCCAGATTAAGGCATGACACCGACATTACACCCAAAGCCCCGGCCAGTTGCCGGGGCTTTCTTTAAGGAGCAAAGATGTTGTACCCCATCGCCAGGCATTTCCTGTTCAAACTCAATCCGGAACAGGCTCACGATCTCTCCATGAAATATTTGCCCCGCCTTCTCGGTACGCCACTCGATTGTTTCTTCCGCCAGAATTTGCCGAAACGCCCCGTCACTGTCATGGGGCTTTCTTTTGCCAATCCGCTGGGATTGGCGGCCGGTCTGGATAAAGATGGTGAGTGCATTGACGCGCTGGGCGCCATGGGATTTGGCTTTATCGAGGTAGGCACCGTCACCCCCAGACCCCAGAGCGGCAATGACAAGCCTCGTCTGTTCCGGGTTATTCCGGCAGAGGGGATCATCAACCGGATGGGATTCAACAACAAGGGGGTGGATCATCTGGTGGCCAAGGTGAAAGAGGCCAAATATCAGGGGGTCATCGGCATTAATATCGGCAAGAACAAAGATACTCCCATCGAACAGGGCAAGGATGATTACCTGATCTGCATGGACAAGGTTTATGATCACGCCGGTTATATTGCCGTCAATATCTCTTCCCCCAACACCCCGGGGTTGCGTTCGCTGCAATATGGCGAGGCGCTGGATGAATTGCTGGCCGCCCTCAAGGTGCGTCAGCAAGAGTTGGCCGCCCAATATAAAAAGTATGTGCCGCTGGCGGTTAAAATTGCCCCAGATTTAAGCCTTGAAGAAATAGATCAGGTGGCCGCTTCGTTGGTACGGAATGGTATTGATGGGGTTATCGCCACCAATACAACCCTCGAGCGCGAGATGATTTATGACATGCCCCACGCCGGTGAAGCGGGTGGCCTGAGTGGTCGTCCGCTGCAGCACAAGAGTACCGAGGTGATCCGTCATCTGGCCAAGGCGCTCAATGGTGCTCTGCCAATTATCGGGGTGGGTGGTATTGATAGTGCCATGGCCGCCCGTGAAAAATTGGCCGCCGGTGCCAGTCTGGTACAAATTTATAGCGGCTTTATTTATAAAGGACCGGGGTTGGTCAAAGAGATTGTGACCAATATTTAAGAAATAGATGGCGGAGCCCTTTATTTGACGTTGCTGATTTCCTGCATATGGAATAAAGTCAACTGGTAATTATCAAGTAAGGGCTCCAACATGTTTATCCAACCGACCGATAGCTGGCAATGGCACTATGATGCCCAGAGTGACCGTCTGATGTTGGACCTGTCTGATAACATGTTATTTGCGACCGAGTATAAAGGGCGACAATTGGTGCCCAGTTCGTTTGCGACTCAACCTTTTTGTGTCGATGATGCCGCCCTCTATTATCAGTTGATGGATAAAGCAGCCGAACTTGAGTGGAGTATTCCCCATCAGGTGCAATTGGTGCTTAATGCCATCGCGGTCAGTCGCTTTTATAAACCCCTGATGCCGCAAAGCTGGTTTTTTAGTGAACAGCATCCGCAAGTGATCCCGCAAAACGGTGATCTGGTCGTGATGAATACACCCCATGGCAGTGGCGAATTTATGGTCATTGAGGCAGGGGAGCAGGCCAGCGTTTGTTTGAATCTTACTGCCGATCTGGTATTGACCACCAGCAAAACCCTGCCGCGTTTCGGGGTGATCAAGGTGATGAATAACCGGATGAAACCGCGTATTACCGTGACCGAGCAATATCGTCAGGTCAGTTGAACCCACATTCTGTTAATCCTCTTGCTGTTATCTTGGACGATGCTGACCTCCTTGTTTGAAGGCTATTTGGTTTACCGATTTGTTTGCCATTGGGTTATTTTGTTTGCTGTCCTCCGCACGTTCTGTTGACTCACCTTCTGTC
>NZ_QAJD01000062.1:88924-103546 GCF_003061465.1 Aeromonas sp. HMWF017 | reverse complement strand
GTATGAATCCCGCCACAACCTCTGTCACTCACAATTCTCATACTGGTAGTGCTGAAACCGATGCTAATTGAACAAACAGAACTTGAACCGATTACGCTGGTTGAATAGACCACAAACCCGTCGGTTTGCGGTCTGAATGAATGCTTAGACCTTGAAGAAGCGGATCCCCTGATCCAGCTGCTGAATGATGTCGGTGAGCTGGGATGCATCGTGGTTTACGCTCTCGGCCGCAGCCACGTTCTCCACTGACATCTGGGTGATCTCTTCGACGGATTGGGCAATCAACTGGCTAGCTGCAGCCTGTTCATGGAGCATGGAGCTGATCTCCTGAATAAGGCCAACCACCTTGCGTGAACTCTGATCAACCTGAGCCATGGTGTTGCTGGAGTTGTCAGTGGTCTCCCGCACGGTATCCATGCTGTCGGCGCATGTATTCATCCCTTTCACCGCACCAGTCGCCCCTTGCTGGATGGACTGGAGCATCTCGTTGATCTCCTGGGTTGCTTGTGTGGTACGAGCCGCCAGGGTGCGAACCTCATCTGCCACCACCGCAAAGCCACGTCCCATGTCACCGGCGCGAGCAGCTTCAATGGCGGCATTCAGTGCCAGCAGGTTGGTCTGGTCGGCAACCCCCTGGATCATCACCGAGATCTGGCTGATCCGTGTGATGTCATCAAACAGCCCTTGAACTTGCTTGGCGGAGTCATTGACCGCAGCCGTTACCCGCACCACCTCTTGGGAGGCTCGTTTGACCTGCTCTTCACCGGCATGGGCGATCTCGCCGGACTCCATGACGACAGTATTGGCCTGATTGGCGAAGGAGGAGAGCTGGGAGACCGAGGTCGTCAACTCTTCCACCGAAGCGGCGGTATTGGCGGTAGCCAGCGACTGTTGCTGGGAGCTGGTGTTGACCTGCTGAGCGGCGGCAACCAGCTGAGAGGAGCTGGCGGTGAGTCCTTCGGCTGCATGCTGCATGGTGGAGACAATATCGCGCAGACTGCGGCGAGTATTGACCATCGAGATCTGGATCTGGGTCAGTTCATCATTGCCTTCCGGATTGTCTTTCGCCGTGAGATAACCACCGGCCAATTGCTTGATCTCTTCCATGATGCTGGCCAGCGGCTGGTTGATGCTGTTGCTGAGCAGCCAGCCCAACACCAGAGACAAGATAACGGAGAGGGTGAGAATGGTGTAGGTCGTGGCAGTGAGGTCAGCGACGATCACATCACTGTCGTTATAGGCTTTTGTGCCCAGTTGTTCATTAATATCCACCAGCTTGCTGAGCAGGTCGTCGACTACCTGAAAACTGGCTTCCGCTTCACCTTTCATCAGTTTGACGGCGGTATCGTTATCGTTGGCATAGCTGGCGGCCATCACTTTTTTGGCGGACTCTTTGTAGATCGGCCAGGTGCGGTCAACTTCTGCCAGTGCGGCTTTCTCTGGCTCGGTCAACTCGGTGGCGCGATATTTATTGAGCAACGCCACCATTTTTTGCTCATGTTCATCCATTTTACGACTAATAGCGTCCATGCCCGGCTGGGTAGGTTCGATCACATAATCAAACAGTGAACGGTTATGGTAGATCGCCTGCATATTGGCGTTGGCAATATCTTTGATGGGCGTCAAATTGTTGAGATACATGCTATTGAGCATGTCATTGACGACGGCGGTATTTTGTTTGCCATATATCCCCACCCCGATCAGGATGAGGTTCACCAGTAAAAATGAGATTATCAATCGCACTTTAATGGAAACCTGACGTATTAGATTGTTCATAGATAGCCTCATGCTAATGGTTAGCGTTCCTTGCAGTGATAAAGCGACTGCTTTTGTACTATTCCCCCTTGGTCAGGGGACAAATTCAACATGGTCGATCCGGTTGGGGTGAGCGGGTCTGCCATTCGGCAAACCAGTTTTCAATTTGATCCAGCGGCAGGGGGCGACTGATGTAATATCCTTGTGCCAGTTCACACCCCAGCAATGTGAGTTGTTGCCAGTCCTCTTCGCTCTCAACCCCTTCGGCCACTGTCTTGAGCCCCAGCTTTTGGCTCATCACTATCGCTGAGGTCAATATAGCCAACTTCTTGGGGCTGGTATGGGCGTCATGGACAAATTCTTTATCAATCTTGATCTCGGTAAAGGGACAGCGAGATAACTGCTTCATGGAAGAGTAGCCGGTACCATAATCATCCATGGCGACGCCAAATCCCCGTAATCTCAGCCGCGCTAGCGTGCCCAGCGACATAGCCAGATTTGACATAAAGGTGGTTTCGGTCACCTCGATAATAATGGCACTGCAGGGCAATTGGTGTTCCTGGACAATCTCGACCATTTTTCCAACCAGTTTATCGGTGGTCAGCAGAGTGACCGGCATATTAATGGAGCAGCTGAGTGGCGAGGGCAGGGTGGTCAGTTTATTGAGTCCTCGGCAGGTGGCGTGTAAAAACGCATAGAAAAAGTCCAGCGCCAGTTGCCCCTGTTCCAGATGATGGACAAAGCAGATGGGTGGCAGTACCCCGTGTTCCGGGTGATGCCAGCGAACCAGTGCTTCGAAGCCATAGAGAGTGGCATCCATCATGGCGACCTTGGGTTGCAGAAAGGGAACCAGTTGCCCTTCTTCCAGCGCCTGCCGCACATCCTCGGCGGTAAAGCTGAGTTGCATCCAGTTGTTGTTTTTACGGTGTTTCATGGGGTCGCAATGTTGCAGCATATTGTGTAGATCCTGCTGCCGGATCGGCTTGGCCAGCACGCCGATCACCTCCAGCGTGCCAGCATCGGCGATAGAGTGGATTACGTCCAGTACATCCCGATCGACGGCGCTCATGACGGCGATAAACATCTGATAATGAGCATTTATTTCCAGCTGACTAATGAGTTCAACCCCATCCATACCGGGCATGTTGAGATCGGTGATCAGCAGGTCGACGTGATCGATCTGCTGCAGTTTGTCCAGAGCATCCTGACCATCGCTGGCGAGATGGATTTGGCCAAAGCCCAGCTCCTGCAGCAGGCAGGTCACCTCATACTGCTGAGTGCGAGAATCATCGACCACCAGGGCGCAGCGGCCCTGCCATTGTACTAATGACATAGCTAATCCCTCATCAATCCGGGCGACCGAGTGTCTGGGTTATCTGTGTGAGTGACATCACTTCGTCGACCCCTCCGTGGGCGATCGCCTCTTTTGGCATGCCAAATACCACACAGCTGGCTTCATCCTGAGCAATAGTGCGGGCGCCGGTATCGCGTAGCTCTCGCAAACCACGGGCACCGTCATCCCCCATGCCGGTCATGATGACGCCGAGTGCATTGTGTCCCGCACTCACCGCCACCGAGCGAAACAGCACATCGACCGAGGGGCAATGGCGGGAGACCGGCGGCCCCTCTTTCACCTCCGCCAGGTATTGGGCACCACTGCGCTGGATCAGCAGATGCTTGCCCCCCGGCGCAATGAGCGCCACCCCGGGCAGTAGGCGATCCCCCGTGACCGCCTCTTTGACTTCAATCTGGGACAGACCGTTGAGCCGCTCGGCAAACGAGGCGGTAAATCTGGCGGGCATGTGTTGCACGATGGCCAAACCCGGGCAGCTGGTGGGCAACCGGGTCAGCAGGTACTCCAACGCTTGGGTGCCACCGGTCGAGGTGCCAAGGGCAATGATCCGCTCGGTGGTTTTGAATTTGATCCGCTCGGCTGGGGCAGAGAGCATGGCATCGGCGCTGCGTTTGGGGGCGGGTACGAAGCCTGCGGGCTGGTTGGTCGGCATCAGGTTGCGCAGCTTGGCGTTGACCGCCATGCGGATCTCCTGGATCAGCTCGTTGGCCGATTGCTGCAGAAAGCCTTTAATGCCGACGGCCGGTTTGGTGATGATGGAGATGGCGCCAGCGGCGAGGGCATCCAGTGTGACGGCGGCCCCTTCTTCGGTCAGAGAGGAGCAGATGATGACCGGTGTCGGTCGCTCGCTCATGATTTTTCTCAAAAAAGTGATGCCATCCATCCGCGGCATCTCAATATCGAGAATGATCACGTCCGGCCAACTCTTCTTCATCTGCTGCATGGCAAAGATGGGATCGAATGCGGCGCCCAGCACCTCGATATCGGGGGCTTTGTCCAGCATCTGGGTCAGCACTTCACGCACCAACGCCGAGTCGTCAACGATCAATACCCGTATGGTCATAGTTTATCCTTGAATGACTGGGGTTGGCAGCGATAGCGGGAGGGTGCCTCTTGCTCCAGCGGCAGACCCTGTTGACGGATGATCTCCGAGTGGCCGACCAGCAGATAGCCACCGGGTTTGAGCAGATCGCACAGTTGGGAGAGAACCTGTGCCTTGGTGGTTTCGTTAAAGTAGATCAGCACGTTGCGCAGGAAGATGACGTCAAAATCACGCTCGGTAAAGTTGCCGCAATTGAGTAGATTGAGGTTGGAAAACGAGACCTTTCTGGCTAATTCGGGGCGCACTCGTACCTTGCCGGTGTACTCATCATGGCCGCGCTGAAAGTAGCGCATCCAGAGATGGGGGGGGACATGTTGGGCCCGCTCAACGGCGTAGATGGCGCGCTGGGCAAAGGGGATCACCCGGGTGTTGATGTCGGTGGCGTAGATCTTCCAGCGCTCGTTGAGGCCGAGCTGTTCAGCCAGCACCATGGCGGCGGAATAAGCCTCCTCGCCGGTGGAGCAGGCGGCAGACCAGATCCGTATTGGCTGGTGACGGCTTGCCTGCAACTGCTCGGCATACTGTTTCAGCCAGCTGAAGTGCTGCGCCTCGCGAAAAAAGTAGGTTTCGTTGGTGGAGAGCAGATTGATGGCGATCTGGCGCTCATTGACGTCTTGCGGCTGGTTGATCCGTTCCCAATAGCTGTAGTAACTGACGAGATTAAGGGCGCGCAGCCGCTTGGCCAGCCGGGATTGCACCAGCGCCCGCTTGCAGGGAGCAAGATCGATACCGGCGGTGGTCAGAATAAAGCGCCGGAATAGATCGAACTCCTTTTGGCTGAGGATCGGCCCCTGTTCAGGAGGGATGGGTGATGCCACTAGCATCCCCCTGACTCGATATTGAACAGCTGGCTGGTGGTCGCCTCTGCCATGGTGCTGAGCTCGGCAATGGAGAGGGCCTTGTGCATGTCGAGCAGAATGGCGAACTGCTGTGCGATGGTGACCACCCCCTGAATGAAGTCTCCCCGGATATGGGCACCAAATGTCGGGGCGGGCTCTATGGTGTCGGTGGCGACCTCCAGCACTTCACACACCGCATCGAGCAGCATGCCGATCTCCTGCTCTTCGCCACTGCTGTTGGCCAGCGACAGGATTGCCACACAGGTGGTCGGTTTGAGCTCGGTCTGGGCCCGGCCAAAGCGGATAGAGAGGTCGATAACGGGTACCACAGCTCCCCGCAGATTGATGATCCCCCTGACGAAGCGCGGCATCATGGGCACTGGGGTCATCCCCTCGAACTCGATGATTTCACGGATGCAGCCGATATCGACCCCATATAACTCCCCCCCCAGCATGAAGGTCACGCAGTGGAAGTGGGAGGTGGTGGCCTCAGGAGCAAGTTTGGTGCGCATATGCCGGCTCCTAGTAGTTGGTGAACTTGCCATCATCGACTTCCCGCTCCAGATCCTCGTCGTGGTGCAGGTGTGGATGTTGGTTCAGGGCACTCTTTTTCGGGCTCACGGGTTTGGCCACATAGTGTGAACCGTGGAATGGCTGTGGCTGACGACTGTTGCCTCCCCTCAGGGTGAACTGCTGCATCAGCTCCTGCAGTTGCAGCGCAGTGGAACTCAGCTCTTCGGAGGTGGAGCTCAGCTCCTCGGCAGAGGCGGCAGAGGCCTGCATGCCATCGCTGATCTGGGTCACCGCAATATTGATTTGGGAGACGCTGGCCCGCTGCTCGCGAGAGGCAGAGGCAATTTCTTGCACCAGGGTGGCGGTCTGATCGATGCCGGGCAGCATCTCACGCAGCAAGGTGCCCGCCTGTTCAGCCACGCTGACCGAACGACTGGCCAGCTCGCCAATCTCTTTGGCGGCATTTTGCGAGCGTTCAGCCAG
Source organism: Aeromonas sp. HMWF017 (assembly GCF_003061465.1). Taxonomy (NCBI): domain Bacteria; kingdom Pseudomonadati; phylum Pseudomonadota; class Gammaproteobacteria; order Aeromonadales; family Aeromonadaceae; genus Aeromonas; species Aeromonas sp. HMWF017. The sequence continues at coordinate 97,500 of NZ_QAJD01000062.1, read as the reverse complement.
TTTTCTGACCTCGGCCGCCACGGTGGCAAACCCTTTGCCGTGTTCACCGGCACGCGCCGCTTCGATGGCGGCATTGATGGCCAGCAGATCGGTTTTATTGGCGATGTCGTTGATCACCGTGATGCGGGAGGCGATCTCCTTCATGGCATGCACCATCTCACCGACCGCCTTGCCACTGTCGGTGGCACTGCTGGCGGCCTTGGTGGAGATATTTTCGGTCACCTTGGCGTTATCGGCGTTCTGGCTCACGGTAGCGGCCATCTCTTCAACCGAGGCGCTGGTCTGCTCGACGCTGGAGGCCAGCTCCGAGGCGGTTTGGGAGAGGGAGTTGGCGGTAGCCGCCACCTGTTCGGAGGCAGAGCCAATGGCCTCCGACATGGCGCCCACTTCATTGAGGGTATCGGAGAGGCGATGGGCCATGCTCTTGATGGCAAACAGCAGGCTGGAGGTGTCATCACTGCGCAGCTTGACCGGAGTCGAGAGATCCCCTGCGGCAACACGGGAAACCACCTGCACGGTATAGGAGGGGTCTCCCCCCAGCTGGCGCAAGATACTGCGGGTCACCAGCAGGGCCAACACCAGACAGATGGCAAATGCGGAGCTTGAAATGCCGATCAACAGGCTGAAGTTGCTCTGGTAGATCACCTCGCTCTCAGCAAGTGATTGGCTGGCCAGCTTGTCATTCAGATTAACCAGCTCGGTCAGCAGATCATCCGCCCGATCAAAGGCCGGGCGTCCCTGCTCTGCCATGATTTTCGCCGCACTCTGATTGTTGAGGTTGTCCCCGACGTCAGCTTGCGCGGTGTGCATGATGGTATCGGCAGAGGTTTTATAGATGGCCCATGCCTGGTCAAAACGGGCCAGCGCATCGATCTCCGGCTGGGTCAGGTAAGTTTTGCGATAGGTATCTAACAACTTGTTGAGCTGCTTTTCATAGCGCAACATGTTGCCAGCATTGATCCTTCTGCTCTCTTCGCTCGACTCCAGCACATAGCGATAGAGCGCCCGGTTCATGTAGATCGCTTGCATATTGGCATTGGCCAGATCCCTGATGGGAACCAGCTGATTGGCATGCATGTTCTTGACCAGCTGAGCCATCGCCTTGGTTGAGTGGTAACTGGTAAGGGTCAATATCACCAGCAGTACCATCAGGATGGAGAACGAAAACACCAGTTTTGTTCTGACTTGCAAGTTGTGAAACCAGTCCATGGTTTTGACTCCGTTAATCCGGTTGATAACAGTATGTTGGGGATCAGTTCCTGATGCTGAACAATGTGTCGGTCTGCTCATGGAGCAAATGCCGTTCTCTGCGCCGCGCCAACTCTATCAACTGCGGCACATCGAGAATAAGGGCGGGCTCACCGTTGCCCAGAATGGTGGAGCCGCTGACATAGCGCAGGGATTTGAACAGCTCGCCCAGCGGTTTGATCACCGCCTGTACTTCGCCGATCAGCCGATCTACCACTATGCCCGCCCGGTTGTCGGCATAATCGACCATCACCACAAAAGCGGGCTCATTGGCCGAGGGGAGGGCAAAGAGTTCGCGCAACACGATGAAGGGCACCCACTCGCCGCGAATATTTATCTGCCGTGACGGGGTATCGAGTGCTTCCGGCGGCAGGTCGATGCACTCGATCATCATGTCGAGGGGGATAACCAGTGAGGAGTGATCCACCTCGATGCGAAAACCGTCGATGATGGCCAGTGTCAGCGGCAATCTGAGGCGGAAGGTGGTTCCCATCCCCAGATGGCTTTCGATGGAGGCTTCACCGCGCAGCGACTCCAGATTGCGTTTGACCACATCCAGTCCGACCCCGCGGCCGGAGAGGTCGCTGACATCGGTCGCAGTGGAGAAGCCTGGCTGAAACAGAAATTGGAATATCTCCTGCTCCCCCATAACCTTGCCCTCTTGCGCCATGCCGAGGGCAAGGGCCTTGGCCTGGATCTTCTCCCGATCGATGCCGCGGCCATCGTCACTCACCTCGACCACCACGGCGCCTGCGTCGTGATAGGCATTGAGAGTGATCACGCCAGACGCAGATTTACCTGCCAGCAGGCGCTGCGGTTCATCCTCAATACCGTGGTCGACAGCGTTGCGTACAAGGTGCATCAGGGGATCGGTCAACTTCTCGACCATGGATTTGTCGATATCGGTATCGGCGTTGTTGATGTGCAGGCTGATGTTTTTACCTGTCTGTTGGGACAATTCATGCACCAGTCGGGGAAAGCGGTTGAAGATCTCGTTGATGGGCACCATCCGCAGCGTGAGGGCATCATCACGGATCCCCTCGACCAGGGTGTTGACGGTGGCGACCGACTCGATCAGTTCGGCATCCCCCCGCATTTTTGCCTGCAAGGTGGTGGCCGAGGTGGCGATCACCAACTCGCCAACCCGGTTGATCAGTCGATCCAATTTGGCGGCTTCAATGCGGATGTAGTGCCCTTCGGCCCGCAGTGGTGCGGGTTTGACGAGGGGGGCAACGGGGCTCTCGGGTTCACTCTCCGATTTGGCGGGTGCAGGCTGATCAAATTGGGTGGCGGGCGCATTGTCGTATGCACCGCGCTCGATGGCATCGGCTTCGGCCCGGGCCAGGACATTGGCCGCTTCCCAGCGAGCCAACTGTGCCGCCAGCGGTTCATTGCGCCACTGGGCCAGCCGCGCGCCCTGTTTGGCATATTCGGCCAGATCCTGATGAGGGGTGAGCAGGCAGATAATGCTGGCGTGCGCGACGAAATCGAAGGTGCTGCGAATACGCTCGGGGGATTGTGCGCTGCGCAGCGTGATCTCGTAGCCCAGAAAACACTCAGTGGGATCAAGCAGTTGCAGCGGTGGCCACTCATGCCAGACCGGCTCGATAAAGACGATATCCCCCAGATTGGCGAGATAGCGGATAAACGCCAACAGATCGAAGCCATCCTGATAGAGGGCCGGATAGAAGCGCAGCGACAGGTGCCACGCTCGCATATCTTGCTCGGCGGCAACGAGCTGGACGGGCAGTGAGACCGGTGGATTGGGCAGGCTCTGGTGACCCTGTAGTTGGGAGAGTAGCGCCAGGATCTGCTGGGTTTCGGTTTGCGGCAGCTCGGGGTTGTGCTCGGCCCCTTGCAGCAGATCGCGCAGTTGATCGTTACAGGCCAGCAGCAGATTGATCAGATGCTCATCGAGCTGTAGCTCGCCGCTGCGCAGTCGCGTCAGCATGTTCTCCATGGCATGGGCAAAGCGAACCAGCATGGTGAGCCCCAGCATGCTGGCCGATCCCTTGATGGTATGGGCGGTGCGAAACATCAGATTGTAGGTATCCGGGTTCGCGGGGTAGGTCTCTCTGTCCAGCAGGGCGTGTTCCAGATTGTCGCACTGCTCATAGGCCTCTTCAAAAAAGAGGGCGCGCGCTTTATTGATGTCCATCTTGGGCCCTCACCAAGGTCAGCATGGGCAACAAGCCGAGCTGACTCAATGCCTGTTGTGCCACGCTCTCTTCACCTGCGCGGATCCGCAGACTCTTGTTCTGCTGATTGGCCTCTTGCTGCAAGAGCGCCAGTAGTTGGGCTCCGCAACTATCCAGAGCCTCCAGTTGGCTGACATCCAGCACGACGATGGCGAAGTTGAGCAGGCTGAAGAGATCGTCCTGCAGCTCGCCAAGGGTCATGATGGTGAGCTCCCCCGTAAGTGTGGCGGTCGGGGGCGCATGCAGAATATCAAGCTCGAAACTCATCTCCGTTGCCTCTGTGTCATGGTTGCATCACCTTATAGACATCATCGATCAGCTTTAGTGGTTCAAACGGCTTGGTCAGCCAGATGCGCGCCCCCGCATTGAACCCCTCCAGCCTGATCTCTGCCGAGTTCTCGGTAGTCAGCATGATGAAGGGTAGGTAACGGGTCGCTGGCTGTTTCTTGACTTGCCTGAGCAGGGTCATGCCATCCATGCCTGGCATGTTGAGATCCGAAATAATGAGATGTACGCGCTGGCGCTCCAGCTGGCCAAGGGCCGCGTTGCCATCATCGGCTTCAATCACTGCAAAGCCTGCGCTTTGCAACGTCATGGTGATGGTGGCTCTGATGCTGGCAGAATCGTCCACAACGAGGATGGTTTTAGTCATATTCCTGCTCATTCATACGCGATGATGGTATCCGGATGACATTTCTCTAACCCACTAATTGTTGTCCAATAACTTGATCTGTGTGGATGTTTTAAAAATGAGTCCAATGAACGAAGGGGAAAGGCAGCGTTATCGTTCCCGCGCTATCGCAATGGGTGTTTGTCTATGTTGCATCCTTCCATATTGAAACGAGAGGCATTCTCATATATTGTTTGTTATAACATAACAAAATGGAGTTGCCATGAAGCCTCATATTCATCCGGATTATCGTTTGGTGCTGTTCCATGACACGGCGGCAGATGCCTTTTTCTTGGTCGGTTCAACCATCAAGAGCGATCGCCGCTACACGTGGCAAGACGGGAAGGAGTATCCCTATGTGTCGCTCGATGTTTCCAGCCAGTCGCACTCGTTTTATACCGGCAAGCAGAAGCAGGTATCGAGCGAGGGGAGTGTGGCCCGTTTCAACAAGCGCTTTGGCGCATTTTCAAGCAAGAAGGAGTCCTGAATGCAGGTCGTCTGTTCACTCAAATCCGCACGGGCACGTCATCCCGATTGTCAGTTGGTGCGTCGTCGGGGCAAATTGTTCGTGATTTGCAAAAGCAATCCCCGTTTCAAGGCTCGCATGAAGTGATTCGTTAAATGATGTCTGGCCCCATGATCTCGCCATCAGGTGATCATGGGGTCTTTTACCTTTATCGCCCCTATCAATCTGTTTCCATCCTGCTGTTTGCGCCGACTTTTGCATGCTCCAGCCCGCCTGATGAGGTATAATGCGGCACTATTTTTATGGGTTCCCCGTGAGCGTGATGAAAGAATTTTTTGCAACCTGCCCCAAGGGGCTGGAAAACCTGTTGGCCGATGAGCTGACCAATCTTGGCGCAGAGCAGGTCCGTGAGACCGTGGCTGGCGTCCACTTCAAAGGCGAACTGGCGATTGGCTACAAGGCGTGCCTGTGGAGCCGTTTTGCCTCCCGTATCGTGCTGGTGCTCTCCGAATTCCAGATGAACGACGATCTGGATCTCTATCTGGGCGCCCACACTATCCCTTGGGAAGAGCACTTCTCCGGTACCTCTACCATCGCGGTGGACTTTACCGGTACCAACCCTGCCATTCGCAATACCCAATATGGCGCGCTGAAGATCAAGGATGCCATCGTCGACCGCTTCACCAAGCGCGGTCACGTGCGTCCGGACGTGGACAAAAAGTCGCCTGATATCCGTATCATGGCGCACCTGGGCAAGGGCAAGGCCAATATCACGCTGGACTTGTCAGGCCCGGCGCTGCACCAGCGTTTCTATCGTCAGGGCACCGGTGAGGCACCGCTCAAAGAGAACCTGGCCTGCGCCATGATTGCCCGTAGCGGCTGGGCCGGTGAGCCCATGATGGACCCGATGTGCGGTTCCGGTACTTTGCTGATTGAAGCGGCCTTTATCGCCGCCGACATGGCGCCGGCGCTGCGTCGCGAGCGCTTCGGTTTCGATCGCTGGCTGCAGCACGATAGCGAGCTGTGGCAGAGCCTGATGATGGAAGCGCAAGTGCGCGCCAAACGTGGCATGCAGCGTTGCGAAGTAAAACTGTTTGGTTGCGATGCCGACCAGCGTGTGCTGCTCAAAGCCCGTGACAACGCCAAGGCGGCCGGTGTGGCCCACCTCATCACCTTCAAGCAAGCCGATGTCACCAAGCTGGAAAACCCGCTGCCGATGCCTGCCCCTGTTGAAGGGGAAGAAGGTCAAGGGGAGGCCCGCCAGGTCGGTATGCTCATCTCCAACCCGCCCTATGGCGAGCGTCTTGGCGAATTTCCGGCGCTGCTGGAAGTGCATCAGGCCCTCGGCGATGCCCTGCGTCGCAGCTTCCAGGGTTGGAAAGTCTCCATTCTTTCCGCATCGCCCGAGCTGCTCAGTTGTCTGCGCCTGCGCGCCGACAAGCAATATCGCCTGTTCAACGGCGCCCTCGAGTGTCAGCTGCGCAATTATCAAATCGCACTGGACTCCGTGGCTTCCCAAAAAGAGGTCGCACAGGACTTTGCCAACCGTCTGCGCAAGAATCTGAAGGCGCTCGAGAAGTGGGCGAAGAAAGAGAATCTCGACTGCTACCGTCTCTATGATGCCGACTTGCCGGAATACAACGCCGCCATCGACCGCTATCAGGACTATCTGGTGGTGCAGGAGTATGCCGCGCCCAAGGATATCCCCGCCCAGAAGACCCGTCAGCGTCTGCTCGACATGGTTCAAGCCGCCATCAAGGTGACCGGCATGGACGGCGAGAAGGTGATCCTGAAGGTGCGTGAGCGTCAGGAAGGCAAACAGCAGTATCAGAAGCTCTCCGAAGAGCAGCACCGGATGGAAGTACAGGAGTACGGTGCCCGTCTGTGGGTCAACCTCTACGACTATCTGGATACCGGTCTATTCCTCGACCACCGTCAGACCCGCCGCATGCTGGGTCAGATGGCCAAGGGCAAGCGCTTCCTGAACCTGTTTGCCTACACCGGCAGTGCCACCGTGCACGCAGGTCTTGGCGGTGCCAGCGAGACCACCACAGTGGACATGTCCCACACCTACCTGAACTGGGCGCAGGACAACATGCGCCTCAACTCGCTGGTGGGCCGTCAGCACAAGTTTGTCCAGGCAGATTGCCTGAAGTGGTTGTCTGAAGCCGATGAGCAGTACGACCTCATCTTCATCGATCCGCCCACCTTCTCCAACTCCAAGCGGATGGACGAGAGCTTCGACGTACAGCGTGATCACCTGCTGTTGATGCAGCACCTGAAGCGCCTGCTTGCGGCCGATGGCACCCTGGTCTTCTCCAACAACAAGCGTCACTTCAAGATGGATCTGGCAGGTCTCGAGGCTATCGGTCTCAAGGCCCAGAACATCACCCAGAAGACGCGACCGAAGGATTTCGAGCGCAACCAGCACATCCACAACTGCTGGATCATCACCCATGCGCCGGAGCAGGCTGAGGCGTGATGCTGACCCTGTTTCACACCGACGGTTGCCACCTCTGTGAGCAGGCCTGGGCGCTGGTGGAGGAGGCCGGCCTTGCCGCCACCACCCGCCAGTGCGACATCATGGATGATGAGCAGTGGCTTGCTGCCTATCGGGTTCGTATTCCGGTACTGCGTGACGAGGCGGGCCGCGAGCTCGGCTGGCCCTTCACGCTGGTCGAGCTCAAGGGCTGGGCCGCCCGTCAGGGGTGAGAGTGATTTGACGATAAAACGGGGGCAGACCCAGTCTGCTGCCCGTTTTTTTCATATGAAATAAGGAACATACATGGCTCTTTTAACATTGCACGGCGCATGTCTGTCGTTCAGTGATTTCCCGCTGCTCGACAATGCCGAATTGACCATCGAGCGGGGCGAGCGCCTCTGTCTGGTTGGCCGCAACGGGGCGGGCAAGTCCACCCTGATGAAGGTCATTGCCAGCGAATTGCCGCTGGACGACGGGCGTCTGGTGCTGCAACAAGATTTGAAAGTGACCCGCCTTGAGCAAGATCCGCCTGCTTCCAGCGAGCTGACGGTGTTTGACTATGCTGCCGAAGGGCTGGCGGGGGTGGGGGAACTGCTCAAGCAGTACCACCACATCTCCATGGAGCTGGCGAGCGATCCGTCAGATGCCAATATTCGCAAGATGAGCGAGTTGCAAGAGCAGCTCGATTATCAGAACGGCTGGCAATTTGAGACCCGCATCAGTCAGGTGTTGACCCTGCTGGGGCTGGATCCCGATGTGACCCTCGACAGCCTCTCCGGCGGCTGGCTGCGAAAAGTGGCGCTGGCCCGTGCGCTGGCCTGCGATCCCGACTTGCTGCTGCTCGATGAGCCGACCAACCACCTTGATATCGAAGCCATCAACTGGCTGGAAGATTTCCTCAAGGATTTTCGCGGCGCCATCGTCTTTATCTCTCACGATCGGGAGTTCATCCACAAGCTGGCAACCCGGATCATCGATCTGGATCGCGGCGCCATCACCTCCTGGCCGGGTAACTACGACGAGTACCTGCAGGGGAAAGAGGAGTGGTTGCGGGTTGAAGAGCTGAAAAATGCCGAGTTCGACCGCAAGCTGGCGCAGGAAGAGGTGTGGGTGCGTCAGGGCATCAAGGCTCGCCGTACCCGTAACGAGGGGCGAGTGCGCGCCCTCAAGGCGATGCGGATGGAGCGTACCCAGCGTCGTGAACTGCAGGGTAAAGCCAAACTGCAACTCGATGAGGCGAGCCGCTCCGGCAAGCTGGTATTTGAAGCTGAAGGATTGGGGCTCGACTTTGGTGATCGCACCTTGTTCGAGGGGCTGGATCTGCAGGTGCTGCGTGGCGACAAGATTGCGCTGGTTGGCCCCAACGGATGCGGCAAGTCGACCCTGATCAAGCTGCTGCTGGGTCAGCTAGATGCCACTCGTGGTTCGGTGCGTCAGGGCACCAATCTGGAAGTGGCCTACTTCGATCAGTACCGCGAACAGCTCGATCCCGAGCAGACGGTGGTGGACAAC
>NZ_QAJD01000062.1:70631-88905 GCF_003061465.1 Aeromonas sp. HMWF017 | reverse complement strand
CCGCCATATCCTCGGCTACCTGCAGGACTTTCTGTTCGAGCCCAAGCGGGCCAGAACGCCGGTCAAGGCGCTCTCTGGCGGTGAGAAAAACCGTCTGCTGCTGGCCAAGCTGTTCCTTAAACCCAGCAACCTGCTGATCCTCGACGAACCGACCAACGACCTCGATGTCGAGACTCTGGAGCTCTTGGAAGAGCTGCTGGCGGACTATCCGGGCACTCTGCTGCTGGTCAGTCACGATCGTCGCTTCATCGACAATACGGTAACCGGTTGCTGGCTGTTTGAAGGGGATGGCCGCATCAGCGATTACGTGGGCGGCTATGCCGACATGATGGCGACCCGCGAGCAGCAGCGTGCTCAGCAACAGGCCAAGAGCACACCGGTGAAGGCTCCCGAGCCGGTCGTTGCCGCCGCGCCAGAAGCGCCGAAGAAAAGCAAGAAGCTCTCCTACAAGCTGCAGCTTGAGCTGGAAGGGTTGCCTGCTCGTCTTGAGCAGCTGGAAGCCGAGCTGGATGCGCTGCAAAGCGAGATCAACCAGCCTGGGTTCTTCTCGCTGCCGGCAGATAAAACCCAGCCGAAACTCGATGCGCTCAATGCCGCTGAAGCCGCGCTGGAGCAGGCATTTGCTCGCTGGGAAGAGCTGGAAGGACTCAAAAATCAGGAGTAAGTTCCCTGTAATTAAAACTTAATCCAGTTCAGTGCCTTGTGTCACATAGCCCGGTTAGGGTGGAAGTTTTTGTTTGACCGAGTGCGCTCGCAGGAGTAAAGATGAAAGCGACCGATGCAGAATTGGTCGCTTTTTTTGTTCCACGAAGAGGGTCGTAGATGATGAAGAGACAGAAGCGGGACCGTCTGGAAAGAGCTCGTGCTCGTGGTTATCAGGCTGGCGTGGTCGGCAAACAGAAAGAAGCGTGTCCGTATCAATGCCTGGATGCCCGAGGGCATTGGCTTGGTGGTTGGCGTGACGCCATGGAAGGGCGGGGCTCAGGCCTCTTCATGAAGTAGCAGGTACTTCATCACTCATTACAAAAGGAAAGGGGCCGTTGTGGCCCCTTTGCGTTAATGCTGTTTTACCACCAATCAGAGAGATCAGAATGCGGTGGTATCTTTGAACAGGCCCACTTTCAGGTCGGTGGCGCTGTAGATCGGACGGCCGTCGACTTCGACCACACCATCAGCAATTCCCATCACCAGCTTGCGGTTGATGACACGCTTGAAGGTGATCTTGTAGGTCACTTTCTTGGCTGTCGGCAGGATCTGGCCGGTGAATTTCACTTCACCTACGCCCAGAGCACGACCCTTGCCGGGGCCACCTTTCCAGCCAAGGAAGAAGCCAACCAGCTGCCACATGGCGTCCAGACCGAGACAGCCAGGCATCACAGGATCACCCGGGAAGTGGCAATCGAAGAACCAGAGATCAGGAGTAATGTCGAGCTCAGCCAGGATCTCGCCCTTGCCGTGTTCGCCGCCGTTGTCATTGATCTTGACGATGCGGTCCATCATCAACATGTTGGGGGCAGGCAGCTGACTGTTACCCTCACCAAACAGTTCGCCACGGCTGCAAGCCAGCAGCTCTTCACGGGTAAAAGAGTTCTTGCCCTGTTCGCACAGGGAAAGGCGGGCTTCCATGGTGGTATTGTCTACGGTCACGCGGTATTTCCTTCAAATGGGTCAAAGCCGGGCCAATTTAGCTTACAGTTGTTCGCTAAACAACTCCGATCACTTCATCAGCGGCCAAACAGGCGCCCCAGCAGGGATTGCAGCAGTCCGACTTTGGCAGTGGAGCCGTTCAACTCGTCCAACCGCTCCTGAATACGGCCAAACAGGGTATCGGGCATATCAGGCTCACCGGCGACACAGCCAGTCAGCAACTCGATGGCCTCTTCCACATGATCCACCGGGTGGATGTGGAACTGGCCTGCTTCAACCGCTGCAATCACCTCGTCAGAGAGGTTCAGCTGCTGGATGTTGGTGCCCGGCAAAATGATCCCTTGCTTGCCGGTGATGCCGTGTATTTTGCACACCCTGAAGAAGCCTTCAATCTTCTCGTTCACGCCACCAACGGCCTGCACATTGCCAAACTGATCGACCGCACCGGTCACGGCGAAGTGCTGATAGATAGGCTGGCGGGCGAGGGCAGAGAGCAGGGCACACAGGCCGGTCAGGGAGGCACTGTCGCCATCAATTTCGTGGTAAGACTGCTCGAACACCAGATTCGCCGACAGAGGGGAGGGGTTCTCTGCGCCAAATTTGTTGGAAAGATAGCCGTGGATAATCATCATCGCCTTGGCGTGGATATGACCGGCCAGCTCCGCTTTGCGCTCGATATCCGCCACATCGCCATCACCAAGGTGTACGGTTGCGGTGAGGCGCACCGGCTCACCGAAGTCATAAGGGTGACCGGAGACCTGAATGACCGACAGGCCGTTGATCTGGCCAATCTCTTCGCCATCGGTTTGCAGCAGGATCTGGCCGTCGATAACCCCCTGATCGGACTGCTCTACCAGATAGTTGAGGCGGTAATCCTGCTCCTCCAGTGCGCCGCGGATATGCTCGTCGTTGACCACATCAGATCCCAGCTCCCGGGCCAGACTGTCAGCCATCCGCATGATGGCGGAGAGTTGAACTTCGGAGAGCGACAACCACTCCTGATGGTCACAGAGGCGGCTGGCATGACGACAAAGGGCGGCGAGGGCGGCTGGCGTGAAGTCCAGCAGGTTCCAGCGCTGGCGCAGCCAGGCCAGGTACTGCAGAAATTCCTGCAGATCCTCTTCAATATTCACCTCTGACACCAGATCCGCGCGCAGGAAGATGCGCTCGGACATGTCCCGATCCAGCATCTGGAACTCGGCCACGTCGAGTCGGTCACCCACCAAGATCAGCTTGAGCTTGATGGGGGTTGCTTCAGGCGCGAAGAAGGGAGTCAGGGTTTTCCCTTCCTGATAGGCGTTCCAGTCCAGCTCACCTTTTTGCATGGCATTTTTCAGCTTGAACCAGAGATGTGGCTGATCCAGCAGCTCGTCCAGTTGCAAAATGAGGTAACCGCCGTTGGCTTCGCGCAGCAAGCCAGGCTCCAACAGGTGCTGGTTGGCGTAGACAGAGCCTTGTTCGGTCTGGTAGTTGATGGAGCCAAACAGGGTATCCCAGTTGAGGTCACGGCCATAAATCACCGGCGCTTCCTGCGCTTCGTGGTGGATCAGCAGATTGATCAGAATGGGGTGCTGAAACTCCAGACCCAATGCCACGTGAGCCGCCAGATCGGAGAGGAAATCATCGATTTTCGGATCATTGTTCTGCTTGCGCATGATGCGGGTCACGATGCGTTCGGCATCGAGATGGTGGCTCAACAGCTTGAGCAGCTCGCCAACCATTTCGCAAAACTCGATGCCGGTGCCCGGTTGCAGGCGCAGCCAGATAGGCTTATAGGGGTTGTTCAGATTCTCGGTGTAGCAGAGGTCAAACAGGTCACCGTCCTTGCCATTGGAGTCGGCAATCAGCGTCTGGCAAACGCCTTCGTAATCTGCGCCGGGAAACCCGTTGAGCAGCATGACCGGACAGTCACCATCAAAACTGGCAAGACGTTTGATGCCGGAAATGGCTCTGGGTTGCAGCGCAGCAAAGGGGATAGGTTCAAGCTCGCTGAGCTTGGGGAACTGTTCAAGCGCAAAAGCGGGTTTTAATTGTTCTGATGTTAATTCAGCCACTTAAGACATCCGGTCGAAGATAGGATCAATTGTTGCCATTATACACAGTTCAATAAGTGGTGACAGGAAACAAGATACTTAATTTAACATAATATACATTATGCGCAGTGACGGTGACAGGAGGACGGAATGAAGAGAACTGAACAATGGAGCCGCTTTGATGCGGTTGACTGCTTGGCCACCGAGGCCGATATGGTTGCCTATCTGCAAGCAGCTCTTGAAGATGGCGAATCCGGCGCTGCTGACTGCGGCGTTTGATGATGTGGAGCGCGCTCGCGCCAAACTGCGTGGCCAGCCGCGCTACACGCTGGAAGAACTGTTGGCTCAGTGTGATCCCAATGCTGGTACATTTGATGAGCTTGATAGGATGTTGAATTCAGGGTCAGAGATTTGATCTTTTATTCTCGTATGCCGTTCAACTTGTCCATGGGAATGTATTGTGCGATAAAAATGAGGCCTCTCATGAGGCTGCGCTAATCAACTATAGAGGATCCTTGAATGGCAAAGAAGCCTGCACCTAAGTACCGTGACGCAGAAACAGGACAGTATGTTCCAAAGAAATATGCAGATAAGCACCCCAGTACAACGGTGAAAGAAACTGATAAACCGAAGAAAAAGTAAATGAGAGCTACTTGTAATTAATGCCGATAATCCCATTTATCGGCATCATCGTGAGAGATAACAAGTCTTTATTCAGCCGGTTCTGCGGCACAATTCCTTCATCAGTCCAGCACATGACGATGAGCCTTCACGAATGCCGGTCTCGGCCAGCTTAAGAAGAGCTTCACCCAAGTCAGCAAGACCGGCCATCCGGTTCCCCTGTTGTTTGGCAATGTAGAGGTCGGCCAACTTGGCCAACTGATCCGCCAAAGCCCCCTCGCCCACAACATCTACTCGCTCAACCAGAAAGCCAGGCGGTGCCCTTTTCCTGGTCGAAGTAGTCATCCCAATGAATCAGACATTCCCTCTCCCCTTAGTCGATATTATGAAACCACAAATGTCCCATTTTGATACAAGAGTCCACTATTAAATCAGTACGTTGTGCTGGATTCCCTTCCCTTATGGAACGTTAAGTTTGATTTTCGCAGTTATAACCCTCGTTATTACAAAGAATATTCTTAGAAATATCTGTCCCCTACTTGAGAGGTCTCTCTCTGGAAATATTGATACTCCTTCTTGTAAAACAGCCATAAAAATGCCGACTATCGCGATAGATTCCCCTCCCCTTAATCCTCACGGCTTATTGTTGTGGCTGGCATGATTGCGACTTTTTTGGAAGTCGGGTCAATTCATATTCAAGGCACGTTTGGCGATGGCCAATGTGGGTGGCTGGCAGGTCAAGTAGAGGTTGTTGTTGAACTGCTGCAATATGCGTTTGAGCTCGTTCATATCATCGGGATGGAGGGTCAAGGACCAGAGTGCTCTGGGCTGGCCGTGATGGAGGCCATTGGTATAGATAATGGTGCAATCTTCGATACGCAACTCTTTGCAGTGGGCCTCCATCTGCAGGCCCACATCCGGAAACCAGATATGCAGCGTGCCTGAAGAGATAAAGGTGAACTGGGCTATGAGCGACCCTTTGCCAACGATCTTGAAGGTCTTTTCCACCACTGCCACTTGCATACCCGCTCCTTGGTATCTCGTCAATATTGACATCAATATCACCAATGATGACTGGATATGCAAGTGTGATAACAAGGCGCTGTTCAATACGAATATGACTGCTTCCGGCATGTTACTTAGCTTTCGGCATCGGGTGGTCTCGGTGTTTCAGCAAGCAATTTCGTTTTTTGCTTCTCTGCTATGGGATAAATATGTATGACGCAGATGGCAAGGTGCCTGTAAGCAAAAAATAATCCCTGAGCCGATTGCCATCCGGAGAAGTACAACATCGCCGCACCAACTTCTATGACATCCCAAGCAAGATATTCTGTGTTCTAAGAGCAGTTAATAAAAATCAGGGTCCCATGTCACGTTGTTCGTTAGTTATTGCGAGTGTTATCTCTCATGTGCTGATTCAATCGGTCCAGCGGCTTTTGCTGGGCGCTCTCATGTCGTTCACTGTTGCTGGAGTGCAGGTATTTCGAAGTGGTGTCGATGCTGTCATGTCCTGCATCGGCTTGTACGTGGGAAAGCGGTCGACCGTGCAGGTTGATGTCATGGGTGATCCCGGTGTGACGGATCGCATGGGGAGAGAGTTGCCGCATTTCAGCCGCATCCTGGACAAATCCATCCTGCTCTGCCAATTCTGCGCCTTTACCGATGATCACCATGATCAAATCCCGTAGCTGGCGAATTCCAAGGTTGGCGTTAAGTTCTCCTTGCTCGCGGCCGTGGGCTGCCGCTTTATGGCGAACGAACAGTGGCGTCTGTTCATCCGGTGTCGGCAAGGGAGAGAGACCGAGGAAACGGCGGTAGCGTTCGAGTGCCGCCAACAGCGCTTGGGATACCGCCACGGTACGCCGTTTGCCCCCCTTGCTTTGCGGAATAAAGTAGCCCCAGACGCCGGTTTTGCGATCCCGCCTGAACTGCCCCATCACAGGGGTAAAGCCCGGCCGGGCTGCAACCTCAGAGATCCGCAGATAGCAGGCGTACATCAGAATGGTGAGAAAACGGCTGCGCTCGTGCTGCTCCGGATGGTCGTTGGCAAGGGTATCTGCGGCCTGTATCACGTATGACCACTGCAACTCACTGAAGGCCTGCACCTGATCATCGGCCTCCTGCAGTTGCGGCCGTTTGACCCGCTGCAGTAGCAGAGCGGGATTCCTGTCCATGTACTCCTCCTGGATCAGGAACTGGAAGAAGGCCGACAGGATGGCGAGCTTGGTCTTCATCGCCTGCTCGCTAAGACGATAGGGCAAGGTGCGGCCCAGCTCCCGCTTGCCGAGAAACGGTCGCCATTGCGGGTTGGGCAACCGCTCTCCCCACTCCTTGTCGAGGACAAATTGCGCTACGTTGCGATAGGCTATCAACTCGTCAGGGGGGGACTGACAGTAGTCGAGATAGCGGATCATGATGCGGCGAGTGAGATCTTTCGGGCTGATGGCAGCCTCTCGAAAGCACCAGTGCAAAAAAGTGGTCAGTTCGCTGCGATAGGTTTTGTAGTTGTTTTCGCTGTTGCGCTGCTCTAGCAGCCAATCGACCGCCAGTTCGTAAACCAACCCGGCATCGGGCACATCGTTGAGGCTGAGGTTGGCAAGGTACTGATTGACCTGCGGGTTGCCAGCTTCCAGATAGATAAGACTGTCAAACAGCGGCATGGCCGGCGGCAAGGATAATGGGTGTTGAGTCATGGTGTTGCTTGTTGATGATGAATCGATATGTGCCTGTGAGCCGAGATGATAAAAAAGGGCTCGTGATAGATGAATGCGGCTTCTGCTAGTTTTTGTTCTGTCTCTTGTTATTGCTGATTGAGGTCACCGGGAGCGATCTGGATAACGATCTCTCCACTGTTTGCTCATTATTTCCTCATAGATCTGGCTGGTGTCGCTCAGTTGTGTACGCTATTTAGTTATGCATGGGATATGCATCCTTGTTAAAAAATTCTCGGGGTAAATAGCCGTAAAAATGGATTTAAATGCAATTAAAGTGAATGCTGCGAGCTATTTATCCCGAGAAATAGCAGGTCTGTGCAATCAGGCAACCTGTTTGAGTGGCTTCTCCTTGCGCTTGGCCGCTGGAGCCTCTTCTTCCTTCGTGCCTGCCTGAACCTTGCCGCCACGCAGCAGGGTTTGCAGCACATCACGCTGCTCTGCCAGGTAGAATGCCAGACTCTCTTGCTGCTCTGGGGCCAGCTCGATCGGGGCGCCAGCCAACAGGGTCATCAACTCATCGGCCGTATCCAGCAGCTTGTCATAGGCATCGGCCTCTTTTTTGCTGGCAAAGGTCATTTTTTCCACTCCCCCACGAACAACCACATATTTGATCTCGACAGCCATGATGGCCTCCTCTTGGTGATGATGGATAGAGTATATGTATGGATATACAGTATTGCAAATAACCTCACCGGAAAAGAGTTCGCCGGGGTCTAGCGACAAAAACCGCGCTGGATCAAGCTGTCTCAAAGTGCCATTTGACTTCCACGCCTGACTGGTCGGATCATGGCCTTATGACGATCGTACGACATTTGTTTATCCTGCTGATGGTAGAGGTGCTGCTCCTCGGGAGTATCGCCCACTTGGTCGTGGGACTCACCTGGTTGCTGACCCTGCTGTTTGTAGTGTTTGCCCTGCTTGGGTTGCGCTGCCTAGTGGTGCTCGGCAGTTGGCTGTTTACCCGTTTCTACCCCTCCCCGGCTATCGGCCCCTGGCGCAGGGTGAAGATGATGGCTCAGGAGATGCTGGCCTACCTCTACACTTTCACCTTGTTGCTGCCGTTCGAGCCTTTGCTGATGGCACCCGATCGGCTGCGTCCATCCTTGCGCCCCATATTGCTGGTGCATGGTTACGGTTGCAGTCGCGGTATATGGCGCACCCAGCGCGCCCGATTGGAAGCCGCAGGCCATGTGGTTGCCACCATTACCCTGATGCCTCCATTTGGTCATATCGATGAGATGGTGCCGCTGCTGGCCACCCGGATTGACGATGTGCTGGCGCAGACCGGTGCTGACAAGCTGGTGCTGGTCGGTCACAGCATGGGGGGGCTGGTCTGTCGCGACTATCTGGCTATCCATGGTGGTGACAAGGTCGCGCGCCTGATCACCCTGGCAACGCCCCATCAGGGCAGTCAGCTGGCCGCCCTTGGGCTTGGGGCCAATGCCCGCGAGATGGAGCCAGGCTCCGGCTGGTTGCAGCGTTTCGCTTCGGTGCCGCTTTGCGTACCCGGCATCTCGGTGCGTACCAGTCACGACAACGTAGTGATGCCGCAGGAACGGCAACGATTGGCGGGAATGGAAGATATCGAGTTGCCCGCCATCGGGCATCTTTCTCTGCTCTATTCCCGCCGTACGACTGATCTGCTGCTTGATCTGCTGTCCCGAGTCTGACCCTCCTTATTCGTCCTTCAACTGTTATTTCAAATAAAACAGGGGCCTGATTGCTCAGGCCCCTGTTGATCTCTTTATCCCATCACCCGGTTAGAAGTGTATCCCCTTGATCAGGGTCGAGACGGCAACCTGATCGGCGGTTGCTTTGGATTTGTCGCCATCCTTGGGATCGGCAAAGGTGCGGAAGCTGGTGTTCATGATGACCTGGGCGACACGCGGCGCCAGAGCGTGAACCACTTGACCAAATACCCCGAGGCGAGTAGCCAGACGAACGTGCTTGTTGATGATGGTATCGCATACCAGATCGGCCGCCTCTTCCGGCGTCATCATCGGTACCTGCTCATAGACCTTGGTCGGTGCGACCATCGGCGTTTTCACCAGCGGCATATTGATGATGGAGAAGCTGACCCCCTTGTCGGCAAACTCGGAGGCGGCAGTCCGCACCCAGGCATCGAGGGCCGACTTGGAGGCAACATAGGCGGAGAAGCGCGGCGCATTGGTCAACACCCCGATGGAGGAGATGTTGATGATGTGGCCTTTCTTCTTCTCGATCATGGTGGGCAGCACCCCCATGATCACCTTGAGCGCGCCGAAGTAGTTGAGCTGCATGGTGCGCTCCAGATCGTGGAAGCGATCGAAGGAGTCCTCGATGGAGCGGCGGATGGAGCGGCCGGCATTGTTGACCAGAATATCGACGCCGCCGTGATCGACCACGATGCGAGCGGTGATCTCCTCGGCCTGCGCCAGATTGGAGAGATCCCCCTGATAGATCTCGATGGTCAGCCCCAGCTCGGCAAACTCGGCTTTAGTCTCGGCAATCTTCTGCTCGTCGCGGGCGATGGTAACGACGTTGGCCCCCGCCCCCGCCAGCTTGCGCGCGGTTGCACGGCCAATGCCTGAGGTGGCCCCGGTCACCAACACCACCTTGCCCTCTACCCGACCACGCAGGGAGCGATCGATGAAGAGCTCCGGGTCGAGGTGACGCTCCCAGTAATCCCACAGCCGCCAGGCGTAGCTGTGCAGCGGCGGCACTTCGATACCGGTCCCTTTCAGTACCCGCTGGGTTTCGCGACTGTCGAAACGGGTGGGATAGCTGATAAGGCGGAACACATCCTTGGGTAGACCCAGATCGGCGATGGCGGCATCGCGGATGCGGCGCACCGGCGCCATGGTCATCAGCATGGCGGTCAGGTGGCGGGGAATGAAATTAAAGAGAGAGGCGTTGATGCGGATCGCAGGCTCCGGCGCATGGGCGGCGCGGGAGAAGGTGCTCAGCATGTCGCCGACCCGCATCGGGTTGGGGTCGGTCAGGTGGAAGGTCTTGTTCTCCTCTCCCTCCTGATGGGCGATATGCTCCATGGCATCGACCACAAAGTTGACCGGCACGATATTGATGCGCCCGCCCTCAACCCCGATGGCGGGCATCCAGGGCGGCAGCAGACGGCGCAGCTTCTGGATGGTCTTGAAGAAGTAGTAAGGGCCGTCGATCTTGTCCATCTCGCCGGTATTGGAGTCACCGACAACGATCCCCGGTCGATAGACTCGCCACGGAACTGTGCACTCATTGCGCACAATCCCTTCCGCTTCGTGCTTGGTCTGGAAGTAAGGCATGTCGAGGTGTTCGGCCTCATCGAACATGTCCTCGCGAAACAGACCGTCAAACAGGCCCGCTGCAGCGATGGAGCTGCAGTGGTGGAACTGCCCCGCCCCCAGCCGCTCGGCAAGTTGAACAGCCTGACGGGTCCCTTCGGTGTTGACCTGCTGCTGGATCCCCGCCTTGGCGTTGAGATCATAGATGGCAGCCAGATGGAAGAAGTGCTCGATCTTGCCGATCAACTGCTCCTGTATCTCGACCGATACCCCCAGCAGCGGTTGCGTCATGTCGCCAAAAACCGGGACTGCGCGCGATTCATCCACATTCCAGAATGAGAACAGCTCTGGCAATTTATCCTGATGAGAGGCGCGCATCAGAAAATAGACGGTACAGTCGGGATGCTGTTGGAATAACTTTTTGATCAATCGACGCCCGATAAAACCACTACCGCCAGTAATGAAATAGTTCATAAAGAGAATCCTGCTACTGATTAGGGTGTTACTAGGTTGTTAGATATATCACGATTCATATGGGAATCCGCAATTTGATTGTCGGTTCGTGAGCAAACCCTAATTTCGGTGGTGTGCCTGTTCCGTTATTAGGTAGAACCCTCTATTTTTTGTCCCTAGACTGAAGTTGAAAAATCAGTAATGCCACAACCCGATTGCAGTTTCGTTGTCGCCATTACATTTATCTGTCGTTATTAAAGGAGAAGATCATGGCTAAGAAATTGAAAGCGCTGGCAGGGTCAGTGACCGACAACCAACTCACCTCCACCATCAAGGAGTCCACCCAGCAGATCTGGTTGGCGGGTCTGGGTGCCTATGCCAAGGCGCAGGAAGAGGGTGGCAAGATCTTTGAAGCCCTGGTGCAGGAAGGTGAAGCGCTGCAAGCAAAAACCCGTCAGAGCGCAGATGAGAAGATTGCCGCTGTGACCGACAAGACCGCCAATACCTGGGGTCGTCTGGAGCAGGTGTTTGAAGACCGCGTGGCCCGCGCTGTGGCCAGCCTCGGCATTCCGACCCGCAAGGATATCGACAAGCTCTCCAAGCGCATGGCCGAGCTGACCGACGTGGTCCAGCAACTGCTGGATGCACAGGAAGAGGAGGCCCCGGCCGCTGAAGCCAAACCGGCTGCCGCCAAAAAGCCCGCTGCCCGCAAGCCTCCGGTAAAGAAGGCACCGGTAGCCAAGGCTAAAGAGGCCGTGGTTGAGCAGGCCGCCGATCTCCTCTCCGCCGCTGAAGATGCGGTGAAAGAGGTGAAGGCCAAAGCAGAGAGCGTTCTGCCCTGATCCCTCGCGGTGACGGAAGGTGATTGATACCGGCCCATGCCCTGCGCTGGGCCGGTCTTGTCATGGTGAATGTCATGGATAGGGAGGCGACGCTATGAGTACCATCGCAATTGCCCTTGCTGGCGGCGGGCCGCTCGGCGGCATCTACGAGATCGGTGCCTGCGCAGCCCTCTCTGACAGCATCAACGGCTTGCGCCTTGACCATGCAGATATCTATGTTGGCGTCAGCTCGGGGGCCGTAGTGGCATCGGCGCTGGCCAACGGTATCTCGCCGGCTAAGCTGGTGCGGATCCTGCTCAGCGATGATTCGGGGGAGATGTTTGACCCGGCCACCTTGCTGCGCCCCGCCTTTCGTGAATATGCCGACCGCCTGACCTCGATCCCGCCGCTGGCGTGGCAGAGCCTGACCTACTATCTGGCGGCGCCCTGGAAGCGCAGCCTATTTGAATCGCTGCAGGGACTCTCCAAGGCCATTCCGACCGGACTGTTCGACAACCGCGGGGTGGATCGCACCCTGACCCAGTTTTTCTCTCGTCCCGGCCGTAGCAACGATTTCCGCCAGCTGCGCAGTCGGTTGTTTGTGGTCGCTACCGAGCTCGATACCGGCCATCCGGTCGCCTTCGGCAGCCCGGGGCTCGATGACGTGCCCATCTCGGCGGCGGTACAGGCGTCGGCAGCCCTGCCTGGCCTCTTTCCCCCTTCATTGATTAACGGTCGTTACTATGTGGACGGGGCGCTGATCAAGACCCTGCACGCTTCGGTAGCGCTGGAAGAGGGGGCGGATCTGGTGTTCTGCATCAATCCGCTGGTGCCCTATGATGCGAACATGGCCGCCGGCGCGCCGACCAATCTGGTGGACAGCGGTCTGCCGGTGGTGCTGGCCCAGACTTTTCGCGCCATCATCCACTCCCGCATGCATGTGGGGATGGATCGCTACAAACACCAATATCCTGACGCCGACGCCCTGCTGTTTGAACCCTCTTCTGCCGATGGCGAGATGTTCTTCACCAATGTGTTCAGTTACCGGGATCGTCGTCGCCTCTGCGAGCACGCTTACCAGCATACCCGCCGCGATCTCTGGCAGCGTCGTGACGAGCTGGCGCCGGTGCTGGCCAAGCATGGCCTCGAGCTCAATCTGGCCGCGCTGGCCGATGAAGATCGCACCCTGCTGGCCCCCGGCATTGGCTCGGTTGCCGCCCTCGACAAGTCGCTGGAGCAGTTACAGCACTGGCTTGCCAAACGCTATCGCCACGGCGTGCGTCGTTCATCACCAAAGGAGTAGCATGGATCGCAAACCCAAACGTCGTACCCGGGAGCGGATCCTGACCACTGCCCTCGCCTGCTTCAATCGACAAGGGGAACCCAGCGTCACCACCTCGGCCATTGCGGCCGAGATGGAGATCAGCCAGGGCAATCTCTACTACCATTTCCACAACAAGGAGGAGATCGTCAACGCCCTGTTCTGCGAATTTGAACAGCAGATGGATCGCCTGCTGGAGGCGGTCAGCTCCCCGTCCGATGAGCCCGAAGATATCTGGCTCTTTCTCCACCTGATGTTTGAAGCCATCTGGCAGTACCGTTTCCTCTACTACGATATCGCGACCCTGATGAGTGGTTATCATCAGGTGGAACAGCGCTTTTCCGCCCTGCTGCGCCGCAAGGAGCAGACCGCCATCGCCATTTGCAACCATCTGCAAACGGCCGGGCTGATGGAGGGCACGGCGCAACAGATGCGCACGCTGGCAGCCAATGTGGCGCTGGTTGGCACATTCTGGATCTCTTATCAGCGGGCACTGCACCCCAAGGTGGACGCCGATATTGCCCTCGGCGTCTTTCAGGTGATGCAACTGGTCGCACCCTATTTGCGGGCCGATGTCCGCGCTCATCTGGGCGCCCTCGCCCACCACTACACCGACAAGGTTTGATTCACATGCTACAGGGAGAACAAGCATGACCACTTCACAACTCGAATTTGTCCCCTTCCCCTACGCGGATGCGGCCTATGACTATGCCGGCCAGAAGCTGGCGGACAACTGGGATCGACTCCATCAGGGGGATGCCGAACCCTGGCCCGAGGATGAACAGGTACAGGATGCCTGGCGGGCCTATCATGCCGGGGATTTTGCCCAGGCCGTCGCCCTTGGCGAAGCTGCCGGTGAGGCGGGCCTCAATGTGGCGAACAAGGCGCTGGTGATCCACGCCAGCTACCTGCTGGAAGACAAGTATGCCAAGCGCGCCGCCTTTGAGCGGGCGGCCAGCCATGCCGAGAAGCTGCAAAAGCGTCAGCCCAGGAACGCCAACGCCTGGTATTTCCACGCGCTGGCACTCGGGCGCTACAGTCAGGTCATTTCCATCTCCAAGGCCCTCTCGCAAGGAATTGGCGACAAGATCAAGGCAAGCCTTGAGAAGGCGCTGGAGCTGGCGCCAGATCACGCCGAAGCCCATATTGCCTTTGGTGCCTGGCATGCGGAGATCGTCGACAAGTTGGGGGCCATGATCGGCGGCCTCACCTATGGCGCCAAGAAGGAGGAGTCCGAGCGTCACTTCAAGGAGGCGCTGGCGCTGATCCCCGACTCGGCTATCGCCCGCATGGAGTACGCCAACGCTCAGGTAATGCTGCACGGCAAGAGCCGCCTGAAAGCGGCCGAAGCCCTCTATGCTGAAGCGGCCGAGTGCGAACCCATGGATGCGATGGAACGCCTCGATGTGGAGGCGGCGCGGGAAGAGCTGGAGGATTAACCGCCACTCTTGCCACGGATAGATAACAAAACAAGAGGCCAACCCGCGGGTTGGCCTCTTTTATGATGGGGCAGACCGGCTGGCTACGCCGCCATCGGTCTTTCAAATGCTCGCTCAACCGAGCAGCGCATCCAGTCCGTTGGGGTCAAATAACAGCTCCGGCTCCATCAGCACCAGCAACAGCAGTTGCTCGAACTCCACCGCAAACCGCTCGACCACCCGATCCGGATCCGGTACCAGCTTCTTGTCGGTGATAAGGCCCAGTTGCACTTTGTGATCGTAAGAGAGGATGGAGACGCCGACGCCGATATCCCCCGATTGCGGCACCCAGAACAGCGGCTGACGCAATTTTGCGCCGGCCAGATAAAGGGTCTGCTGCGGGCCAGGCACATTGGTGATCACCGCGCTGGCCTTGGCCGTGAGCAGCTCGACGGCCTGCTGCTGTACCGCATTGGGGGCCATGCCAAGGGCATGTAACAGGTTGAGCACCACCACGGGTTGTAGAGAAGTGCGCAGCGCCTGCATCCGGTCACGTACGGTATAGAGCCGCTGCAACGGGTGTTCAACATCCAGTGGCAAGTCCAGGGCCACCAGCCCGAAGCGGTTGCCAAGTGCCCCCTCATCGTCAGGTGCACGCATATTGACTGGCACCAGGGCGCGGATCTTGACCTTGTTGGCATCATCCCCCTTCTCCTGCAGGTAGTGGCGAAACGCCCCTGCGGTGGCGGCGATCAGCAGATCGTTGACCGAGCAGCCCAGCACCTTGCCCACCGCCTTGATATCCGGCAGATCAATTTGCTCCGACCAGGCCACCCGCTTGGTGCTGGTAGTCTTGCCACGCAGGCGGCAGGGTGAATCATCACCGAGGGTGGCGATATTGCACAGCTCGCTCGCCACATCCCGCCCGGTCTTGAGGTAATCCACCGCCTTGGTGGGATGGGTGACCACTTCGACATATTTGGACCAGAGGCTACCGGTCAGCTTGAGACCGGCCCGCACCAGACGGCTGCCCTGGTGGCAATCCTCCTCATCCTCGTCATCGCTGTCATCCAGTGGCTCCGGTGACGGTGGTCGCGGCGCCCCTTCCGGGGTGTTATCCATCATGGTCAGCATGGCCCGCACCAGCGAGAAGCCGTCGCCCATGGCGTGGTGAATGCGCACCACCAGCGCTTGCCCACCCAGCGACGTGTCGGTCAGGTGCATATCCCACAGGGGGCGCTGGTGGTTGAGCGGCGTCGAGGCGAGATCGGCCACCAGCTTCTCCAGCTCCAGCTTGCCTGCTTCACCCGGCAGGATCACTCGCTTGAGGTGCTGATCGAGATCGAAATCGGGATCATGACGCCAGTAGTAGGAGCCCCCCTCCAGCACGGCCCGTTGGTGGAAGCGGGGTTGCACCGAAATGGTATGGCGCAATCCGGCCCGCAGACGCGCTTCATCAAGCTCCCCTTCAAACATCAGGACACCGATGATCTGCATCAGGTTGTTGGGTCTGTCCATGCGTAACCAGGCGGTATCGACGCAGGAGATAAATTCACTCAGTGGCATGGTTGTTTCCCTACAAAATGAATTTACCGAGGCGGCAAATTGCACCTGTCCTCATATCCGGATGAAGACTTGATGCAATCAGAATGACTTTAATGAGTGCCGACTCGAAATATGAAATAAAGATGAAAGATTACTGACAAATAGAATCAAGACCTCGCTGGATAATAAATCTGACAAACCATATGGCTTGCAAACTTATTTCAAACAGCCATCGTTTACAGCTGTTTTATTTAAAACCAGTGCAACGAAGAGTTTCAAACACGTTTGGGGCAAGGTAAGCGATTGTCGACATAATCGAGGATCTCCTGCTCCAGTACGCTGCGTACAGGCAACAGCATCAAACCAAGATGCACTTCCAGTTCCAGGGTATCTTCGTCCAGGGTGAGAGTGCCATGTACCCCTGAGCCGCGAAAACGAAGCACGGTCTCCTCTTCATCTGCCCATTCGCAATCGAGTTGATAGCTCTCGCTCATGTCCGCAGCGATGGCTTCGGCCGCGAGACGGGCGGCGGCCAATCCCAGCGGATGCTGACGGCTGATCTGAATGATAGAGAGTGCGCTGCTACCAGCGAGCGAGTTGAAGAACATGGTCGTTACTCTGGGTCATAAGTTAGTTATTGATATTAAACACATGTTCACAACAAATGAAAGGATGGTTCACATAAATGGGACTCACTTAACAGAGTCGAGAGGGATGAAGGCCATCAGCGGGGCATGGCATTTATTCCCTATCCCTTGCGCGCTACACTTGTCACGTAACATTCAGCAAAAGCTGCTTGTTTTTCATTCACTTGTATCTTCGTATCACCCAATTCCCATCAATGGGCCCAAGGCCAGAGAACTGTAGATGACGCATCAAGAACATGCCCACGACGACGATAGCACCCTGGGTCGGCTCTACCGCCAGCTCAAGCGGGTTGCAGCCTTGCGCGAGCAGATGCGTGCCCACCCGGAAGATCAGCAGGATCGGGATCGGCTACGCCAGTGGCAGGCCGACCGGTTGGGGCGAACCCATCGTGATCTGCTGGAGAGTGACCGCTACGGCCCTGCCGCCGAGTTCTTCCTGACCGACCTCTATGGCCCGGGGGATTGCGCCCGCCGCGATGCAGATGTGATGCGGGTGATGCCGACCGCCGAACGGCTGTTGCCGGAGTCCGGCCTCAAGGTGCTGGCGCAGGCGATCGAGCTCGACGCTCTCTCCGAAGAGCTGGACTACCTGATGGTGGTGGCGCTACGGCGCATTGATAGCATAGCTCCCATCACGCCGGACCACTACACCATCGCCTATCGTGCCGTGGGTGAACAGGCGCGCCGGGAACATCAGATTGCGTTGGTGAGCGAGCTTGGGATGACGCTGGACAAGCTGGCGAGAAAACCGCTGCTGGGGGCGACCCTCAAGCTGGTGTCAGGGCCCGCCCATTTGGCGGGGCTTGGCGAGCTTTTCTCCTTTGTCGAGCGTGGTTATCAGGTGTGTCATCAGATGGGGCGTGCCAACGAGTTCCTCGAGACCATCGCCAGTCGCGAGATGGCCATTATGACGGCGCTCTTTAACGGCGACAGCAGTGCGCTGGGGTAAGGCTTATCGAGGGATAAGCCGCCAGAATAACAAAGCGGGCCGATGGGCCCGCTTTTCGTTTATCGCTGTTTGCCTGTAGATATCGGTCAGATCACCAACAGATCCATAAAGGCATGTACCGGGGTGGCGGCAAGGCGCGGCCCATCCTGACAGAGGGCCAGAATGTCGCTGACCCGTTTGGCCGGGAAGCGGGTGGCCAGATTGTGCTGGAATTTCTCCACCAGCAGCGGGATCCCCTCCTCCCGCCGGCGACGATGACCGACCGGATACTCCACCTCCACCTTGGCGGTGTGAGTGCCGTCCTTGAAGAAGATCTGGATGGCGTTGGCAATGGAGCGCTTGTCCGATTCCAGATATTCACGGCTGTAACGCTTGTCCTCCTGCACCACCATCTTGCTACGCAGCCCATCGATGCGGGGATCTGCGGCGACGTCGTCCTCGTAATCCTCGGCGATGAGGCGACCGAAGATGAGCGGCACCGCCACCATGTACTGCAGGCAGTGATCCCGATCGGCCGGGTTATTGAGGGCGCCAACCTTGCTGATGATGCGAATGGCCGACTCATGGGTGGTGAGCTCGATACGGTCTATCTCGTCGAGCCGCCCCTTCACCTGCCCATGCAGCTTCATGGCGCACTCAACCGCGGTCTGGGCATGGAACTCGGCGGGATAGGAGATCTTGAACAGCACGTTCTCCATCACATAGCTGCCGTACCCCTGATTCAGGGAGAACTGGTTGCCCTTGAACAGCACATCGTAGAAGCCCCACTTGGGCGCGCTCAGCACGCCGGGATAGCCCATCTCGCCGCTCATGGTGATAAGGGCGAGGCGCACTGCGCGAGAGGT
>NZ_QAJD01000062.1:62116-70568 GCF_003061465.1 Aeromonas sp. HMWF017 | reverse complement strand
AGGCCGCCTTGACCGGATCGAGGCAGAGTTGGGTGCCGGGCACCCGGGCACCATGGGGTACCAGTGTACCGGGGACGATGGGGCCAAGGTGCTTGGTGCACTCGGGAAAGCGCAGGGCCAGCAGGCCACAGCCAAGGGTGTCCATCAGACAGTAGCGGGCGGTGTCGAGAGCCGCCTCGCTGGTAATGGGGTGGTTGCAGACATAATCGGCAATATCGACCAGTACCTGATCGGGCTCGGGTCTGTGGTTGACGTCGACGTTGGCGGACATCGTGATTTCCTTATCGTTGTTGTAGAGAGACAAAGTGACGGGGGGCCGGGCCGACATAATCGGCGCTCGGGCGGATGATCCGGTTGTGCTCGCGCTGCTCCATCACGTGGGCGCACCAGCCGGTGACCCGCGAGCAGACGAAGATAGGCGTGAACAGCTTGGTCGGGATCCCCATGTAGTGATAGGCGCTGGCATGGAAGAAGTCGGCGTTGGGAAAGAGCTCTTTCTCTTCCCACATCACCTTCTCCGCCTCGCAGGAGACGCGATAGAGGCGATCATCCCCCACCGCCTCGGCGAGCTTGGCCGACCACTCCTTGATGATGACGTTGCGCGGATCAGAAGTGCGGTAGATGGCGTGGCCAAAGCCCATGATCTTCTCCTTGGCCGCCAACTTGGCCAGCAGTTCGCGCCTTGCCTGCGTTCCATCCTGCCAGTGTTCGATCATCGCCATGGCTGCCTCGTTGGCGCCGCCGTGGAGCGGGCCGCGCAGGGTGCCTATGGCGGCGGTGATACAGGAGAACATGTCGGAAAGGGTCGAGGCGCAGACCCGCGCCGCAAAGGTGGAGGCGTTGAACTCATGCTCTGCGTAGAGGATGAGAGAGACATGCATCACCCGCCGCTCCAGCTCGCTCGGCGCCTTCTGGTGCAGCAGTGCGAGGAAATGGCCACCGATACACTCCTCGTCGCTGTCGAGGGCGATGCGAACGCCCTCGTGACTGAACTTGTACCAGTAGATCAGAATGCCCGGAAAGGCAGCCAGCAGCCGATCCGCCACTTCGTGTTCATGTTCAAAGCCATCTTCCGGCTCTAGATCGCCGAGCATGGAGCAGCCGGTGCGCAGGACATCCATGGGGTGGGCATCGGCGGGAATGCGTTCCAGCACCTCCAGCAGCGGCTGGGGCAAGGTGCGCAGGCGACGTAGCTCGCGCTTGTAGGCGTCAAGCTGCTGCTCATCGGGCAACTCTCCCTTGAGCAGCAGATAGGCGACCTCCTCGAACTGGGCGCTATCGGCCAACTCCTTGATGTCGTAACCGCGATAGGTAAGCCCGGTGCCACTCTTGCCCACGGTGCAGATACTGGTCTCCCCTGCGCTTTGGCCGCGCAGACCTGCCCCGCCCAAAGGTTTCTGTTGTCCCATAAGCTGCCTCCTATTCCTTGGCTGAAAACAGACGATCCAGTGTCTGCTCGTAGTGGTGATATCCGAGAAAGTCGTAGAGCGACTCCCGGGTCTGCATGGTCTCCACGACGGCGCGTTGATGGCCATCCTGGCGAATATGGTGATAGACGTTGAGGGCAGCCTGATTGGCAGCACGGCTGGCACTCAATGGATAGAGCACCATGTCGACCCCGTGGGCGGCCAGTTGCTCTTTGTCAAACAGCGCGGTTTTGCCGAACTCGGTCATGTTGGCGAGGATCGGCACTTTGGCCGCCAGCTTGAACTGGTCGTACTGGGCCAGCTCGGTCACCGCCTCGGCGAAGATCATGTCGGCCCCGGCGGCCACATAGGCAGCGGTGCGTTCAAGAGCCGACTCCATCCCCTCCACCGCCAGTGCATCGGTGCGGGCCATAATGACGAACTCGCTATTCTCGCGGGCATCCACTGCGGCCTTGATGCGATCGCACATCTCCCCCAGCGTGACCACCGCCTTGTTGGGACGGTGGCCGCAGCGCTTTTGGGCCACCTGATCTTCCATATGGATGGCGGCAACCCCGGCTCGCTCGAATGCGCGAATGGTGCGGGCGATATTGAATGCCCCGCCCCAGCCGGTATCGATATCGACCAGTAGCGGCACACGGGTTGCGGCGGTGATCCGCTCGGCATCGATCAGCACGTCGTTGAGGGAGGTCATACCGAGATCCGGAAAGCCATAGGAGGCATTGGCTACTCCGGCGCCGGAGAGATAGAGGGCTTGAAAACCGCTGCGCTCGGCCATCAGCGCCATATAGGCATTGATGGTGCCGACGATCTGTAGTGGCTTTTCGTTGGCAAGGGCGGTGCGAAAGCGCAGGCCTGCCGAGGGGGACAAACTGGACATCATGACTCCTTTCACCTGTCTAGTCTGGCTATCTAATATCACGTTTACGTTAACGTCAATTATACTTTCGTAACATTCCGGCTGCAGGCAAGACAGGAAACCGGTTTTAGGGTAAATTTCACCAATTCCTTCAACAGGTTGAATTGTATGATGGAGCCCGGTTCCGTAATTGTCTGTCCGGCGTGCGACTTGCTGATCCAGCGCAAAGCACTGCCGCTGCGTCGTCATGCCCACTGCCCGCGTTGTCATCAGCATCTCTATGGCCGTTATGCCTTTCGTCCCTCCCAGTTGATGGCCCTGACCATTACCGGTTTTCTGCTGCTGCCCTCCGCATTTTTTGAGCCACTGATCTATCTGCGGCTGGCTGGGGTCAACACCGACGCCGACCTGCTGCGCGGTATCCTGGTGCTGTTTGGCGAAGGTGAATGGTGGGTAGCCAGCCTGGTGCTCTGGTGCGCGGTGTTGGCGCCAGTGGGGTTATTGGCGGGGATCTTTGCGCTGGCTTCGGGTCTGGCAAAACGTTGGCACATTCTTCCCGTCACCTTGAAGCTGGTCGAGGTATTTCGCCACTGGGCCATGCTGGAGGTCTATATCGTCAGCTTGCTGGTTGCCCTGTTCAAACTGATCGACATCGCCGATGTGCGCCTCGGTGGCGGCTTGCTCAGTCTCGGTATTTTGATGCTGCTCAACATGACCCTGCTGATCCTGTTTGACCCCGCCCCCTACTGGGCGCGGATCCCGTTAAAGGAGCCGGAACATGACCAGCGCCCGTGAGATGGGGCTCTGCCGCTGCCATACCTGCGGTCTGCTGGTGCGTTATCAAGCCGGGGCAGTCTGCCCCCGTTGCAACAGCAAATTGCAGGTGCGCATCCCCCGATCCCTCGCCTGGTCGTGGGGCTTGCTGGCGCTCGCCACCTTCATGTTGTTGCCTGCCAATCTGTTGCCCATAACCCATTTCTACAACAAGGGGTTGCTGCAGTCAGATACCATCTTCAGCGGTATCATGATGCTCTATCGCAGCAAGATGAGCGGGATTGCCACCATAGTCCTCACCGCCAGCATACTGGTGCCGGTGGGAAAAATATTGGGGCTGGGCTGGATCTGCTGGCAGTTGCAGCGGGCCAAACCGGTGCGGCGCAAGCGCCAGCTGGTGATGTATCGGGTGATCGATTTTATCGGTCGCTGGTCGATGCTGGACTTGTTCGTGATTTCGCTGATGGTGGCGCTGGTCGATCGGGGTGTGCTGCTGAGTGTCCGCGCAGGCCCGGGGGCCACCGCCTTTGCCGGTGTGGTGGTGCTGACCATGATGTCGGCCCGCATGCTCGATACCCGTTTACTGTGGGACAAGGCGGCCCGTTGATGATTTCACTGTTTTTGTCTGATGTGCTGTTTAATCCAGCCAATAAGGAGTCACTATGATCGGGGCTGAACCCGTCATCGAAAAGCGGCGCTGGTTATCGCCGGTCTGGCTGTTACCCCTGATAGCCCTGCTGCTGGCGGGTGGCTTTCTCTATCAGCAGGTATTGAGCCGTGGCCAGCTTATCCAGATCAACTTCGCCCAGGGCAACGGCATCTTGCCGGGTAAAACCCAGGTTCGTTATCAGGGGGTGGCCATCGGCGTGGTGCAAGAGCTGGAGCTGGCTGAAGATGGCCGCAAGATTGCGGTGATGGCCAAGATTGACAGCCGTGCCAGACCGCTGATCCGCAAGGGATCCGACTTCTGGCTGGTGAGCCCCAAGGCGTCGCTCACCGAGATCTCCGGCCTCGATACCCTGGTCTCCGGCAACTACATCAACCTGCAACCGGGGCGTGAAAGCAATCCGCTGGAGGAGACCTTCGATGCACTGGAGGGCCCTCCTCCCGGCTATCAGGCTCAGGGTCGCATGCTGCACCTGACCGCCGATTCGCTGGGTTCGGTTGGGATTGGCGCCAAGCTCTATTTCCGCGGTATCGAGGTGGGCAGCGTCATCAATACCCGCCTGGGTCAGGACAACCAGAACGTCATTCTGGATCTGGTGATCGAGCCGCGTTTCGAACATCTGGTCAAAGCCGATACCCGCTTCTGGAATATCAGCGGTATCAAGGGTTCCTTCAGTCTGGCTGGGGTGAGCGTGGAGGCTGGCAGCCTCACCTCCATCCTGAGCGGCGGCATTGCCTTTGACTCGCCCAAAGATTCACCGGAACCGGAGAAGGGACAGACCTTCGTCCTCTATAAAGGGCTGGCGGAAGCGGCGCGAGGTGCGCGTATCGACATTGCGGCTGGCGATCTCCCGGTCAAGGAGGGGATGCCCATCCTCTATGAGGGGATCGAGATTGGTCGTATCGATCCCATTCGCCTTACCGATAAAGGCCGAGTGGTCACAGCGCTGATCAACCCGGAGCAGGCTTATCGCATTACCGACAAGAGTCAACTGGTGTGGGAGAGTGTCTCCCTCTCCGCGACCGGTGTGCAGCATGCAGATCGCCTGCTCTCCGGCCCGGCCATTCGCCTCGACTATGTGGCGGGCAAACCGGTAGAGAAGATGACACTTACCGATCGCGCCCCCCAGAGCGGCACCAAGGTGACGCTGCGGGCTGACGATCTGGCGGGGCTCAATCAGGATGCCCCTGTCTGGTACAAGGGATTGCAGGTGGGCCGCATCAGCCAGCTCACCCTGGATGCGCGCGGCAATGCCAGCGTCGAGCTGGTGATGGCACCGAGCTACGGCCATCTGCTCAACCGTGCCCGCTTCTATCGCGCCGCCCCGTTGCAGATCGATGCCGATCTGAGTGGCATCAAAGTAGAAACCAGTCCGGCCAGTGCCTGGCTGGGGGGCGGGATCAAGCTGGTACAAGCCAGCAGTGGCGAGCGGATTAACCGTCTCTACCCCAGTCAGGAGCTGGCTCTGCTCGGCACCCGTGATGCCAAGCCCCAGCGCTGGTTGCTCAAAGCAGACCAGGCCGATGGCATTGGCATTGGCTCACCTGTGCTCTATCTGGGGTTGGAAGCGGGCAAGGTCAAACAGCTGCGCGCCGCCAAAGAGGGGGTCGAGATCGAGCTAGAAATTGATGGGGTCTATGCTCCCCTCCTCGCCCAGCAACCCCAATTCTGGAAAAAACCGGCCATCGACACCAAGGTGCGGGTCGATGGGGTGCAGGTCAAGGTGGGCAACCTCGGTACCCTGCTGCGCGGTGCCATCGAGTTCGATCGGTTGGCCAACGGCCGCAGCAGTCATCAACTGTTCGATTCCAGGGAGCAAGCCAAGGCCAAGGTGCGCCAGCTGTCACTGGTGGCAGAGAGCAATCCGGGGCTCGGGATTGGCAGCCCGATCCGCTATCGCGGTGTCGATATCGGCAAAATTGAAGAGATCGAGCTGGAGCCGTCTCTGGGTCAGGTGATCTTCAAGGCTGAACTCGATGGCCACTATGCCGAGCGTTTCCTGCAGTCCGGCGCCCGCTTTACTCTGGTGCAGGCCAAGCTGGGATTAGGCGGGGTTGCGCACCTCGACACCCTGATCAAGGGGGCGTTTGTAGAAGCACAACCCGGTAAAGGCGCTGGCAAAGATCGCTTCCCCTTGAGTCAGGTCGGCCCGGTGGGTCTGGCCCTGACCCTCAAGAGCCCCTCCGTCAATGGCCTGAGCGTCGGCAGTCCGCTGCTGTTTCGCAAGATGGTGGTGGGCAGTGTCACCAAGGTGGCGCTGGCTCGGGATGGCAGCGAGGTGGTGATCGATGTCAACGTGGATCAGGAGTATGCCCATCTGGTGCGGGCCAACTCCCGTTTCTGGAATGTCTCCGGGGTCAAGGCGGATATCGGGCTGACCGGCGGCACTATCGAAGTGGAGACGGTGCAGAGCCTGCTGGCCGGCGGCATTGCTTTTAATACGCCGGAGAAAGAGATGGGTCCAACCATCAAAGCGGGCCATAGCTATGCGCTCTACAGCAAGGCCGAGAAAGAGTGGCTGGAGTGGAGTCCACGTATCCAGCCCTGATCTCTTCCCTTTGTATCTCATCCAAGCCCGGCACAGTGCCGGGCTTTTTTATATTCCGGTGCCTGTTGATAGGGTTCAGATTCAGAATATTCTTAGCCTTGTGGTAGGATATCGCCCCTCTTTTTCGGTCAACGAGACGGCACAGTGCACGACAACACCTTCCTTCCCGATTACTTTTTACGCCACATTGCGGCCATCATGCCGGCCCATCTCTCGATGGATGACTTTGTGGCCAGTTGTCGACGTCCGCTGCGCCGCAGCATTCGGGTCAATACCTTGAAGATAGCCGTCTCGGATTTCGTCGCCCTGATGGAGCCACTGGGTTGGCAGCTCGACCCTGTGCCCTGGTGTGATACCGGCTTCTGGCTGACACGCAGCGATGAAACTGTCCCACTTGGCAACACCGCCGAGCACTTGAGCGGGCTCTTCTACATTCAGGAAGCGAGCTCCATGCTGCCGGTGACGGCGCTCTTTGCCAACGACAAGATCAAAGCGGATGGCATGTTGCTGGATGCGGCGGCGGCCCCCGGCTCCAAGACCACCCAGATCGCGGCCCTGATGAACAATCAGGGAATGCTGGTTGCCAACGAGTTTTCCAGCAGCCGGTTGAAAGTGCTTAGCGCCAATATCCAGCGCTGCGGCGTGACCAATGTGGGGATGACCCATTTTGATGCCAAGGTATTTGGCCAGTGGTTGCCGGAGACCTTCGATGCCATCCTGCTCGACGCCCCCTGCTCCGGTGAAGGTACGGTACGCAAGGATGAAGATGCACTGCGCAACTGGAGTATCGAGAGCATCGACGAGATCGCGGCGGTGCAGCAGGGGCTGCTGGAGAGTGCCTTCCATGCCTTGAAACCGGGTGGCGTACTGGTCTACTCCACTTGCACCTTGAGTGAGCAGGAGAACCAAGCGGTCTGCCAATCCCTGCTGGACAAGTTTGGCGATGCCTTGAGTTTTGACTCGCTGGCTGACCTGTTCCCCCATGCAGAGCAAGCTTGTACATCCGAAGGATACCTGCACGTTTGGCCCCAAATCTTCGACAGTGAAGGCTTTTTCGTCGCCAGATTGCGCAAGCATCACTCTGTGCCCAACACCATGTTCAAGCCGGGTAAGCTGGGTAAATTCCCCTTTGCGCCGCTTCCTGCCAAAGAGGCTGAACCCATGTTGCGCGAGATTGAAGCCAACTTCGGGGTGGCACCGCAGGGTCAGCTGTTTGGCCGCAATGACGAGATCTGGCTCTTCCCCCAGCGGTTTGGTCAGGTGCAGGGCAAGTTGCGCTTCGATCGCATTGGCATCAAGTTGGCCGAGACCTTCAAGAAAGGTTATCGCCTCACTCATGAGTGGGCACTGGCCTATGGCGATAAAGCGAGCAAGGGCGTGGTTGAGCTTGATAGCGCCAATGCGCGGGGATTCATGATGGGGCGGGACGTCTGGCCAGAACAGGATGCGGGCACTGGCGAGGTGATCGTCCGCTATCAGGGACATACCCTGGGGATGGGGAAATGGGTGGGTAGTCGGGTCAAGAATGCCCTCCCCCGCGAGCTGGTGCGTGACAACAATCTGTTCAATGCGTAGTGGGCCGTTCGGTGCATAAGCACTTGAATGAGTCTGAAATACCCACACTCTGGTTGAACTTTTCTTCGGATCTTGAAAAGCCTTGAGCCTTGTCTAAGCTTAAGGCAATCCGAACACCAGTTAGCGCACGGCTCTGCAAGGAGCCAATTCCCCTATGCCAGGTACAAGGAATTCGTACCTGGCTTTTTTTATCTCTTCACGTATCGCTGTTACTTCACTCTTGTGTCTATTCAACGGTCTCTTCGACCTGTGTGGCGACTCGGTTTTCAAACGGAGGTTCTCTACCCAGCTCATGTTGGTAGAGCAGATCGATCGCCTGCTCGATGAGTGATGCCTGACTGTCTTCGAGATGAAGACCCAGTGCGGCCAATCGTTCGGCGTGGCGATTGCTGATCCAGCATTGCAGCCGGGTATGGGTCTCCTGCTTGCGTTTTACATGTTGGCGCTGCCGCTCGGCATTGTTTTGGGGCACCGCCTCTTGCTCTTCACGCACTGTCATTTCTTGGCTCATATGTCCTTGCGATATTACGTTTCCGAGTTTGTTATCTCTCATCACATGCCATTATCCATTGGAAGATGCCCTTCCCCTTTGGGCTACTGGC